>CAZHDX010000053.1:0-8991 GCA_964531195.1 uncultured Nitrosopumilaceae archaeon | reverse complement strand
AGATGCAATAGTTATTGTCGCAGATTTCCAAAGTTCTCTTAGTGATGCCACTGTTGCCACATCTACACACTTTGCATAATCAGGTTTTGCTTTGCCTGTCAATATATCAGGAGTTTCTTTGAATTGCCGTCTCACCTCTTCTACCATCTTGGATGCTGCTCTTGCAACTGCAGAGATGAGCTGGCTTGTAATAAAGAAAGGTAGTAGTCCTCCAACAAGCAAGCCAATAACTACAGCTGGGTTTGAAAGACTATAATCAAAGGCATGAGAAAAAACTTTGCCTGCCTCATACTGGAAAGCTTGAATCATTGCCAAAGCAGCGAGTCCTGCACTAGCAATTGCGAAACCTTTAGTGACTGCCTTTGTGGTATTACCCACTGCATCAATCTCATCAGTGACTTTTCGGTTTTCTTCTCCCATCCCTGTCATCTCCACAATTCCACCTGCATTAACACTAATGGGGCCAAAGGCATCAATACTTAGAACAATTCCTGCAAGACTTAGCATTGCCATTGCAGTAAGTGAAGTGCCAAAGATTCCGTATAATGTTGTTTGTGAAGGATCCGGCGCAGCCGATGATGCTAATACATACGATGTTGCCAATGCTACAACTATAGCAATCATAAACGGACCTGTTGAGCGCATTCCTTGTATGATTCCCATGAGGGTAAGAGAAGCATATCCCCATTTTGCAGAGGCGGAAATTTCTTGTACAGGTTTGAATCTATAGCTTGTGAAATAGTCCGTAATTCGTTGTATTACAGGTACTAAAATAACTCCTATTACAGTACTACCAAATAATGCATATGCAATTTGTGACTTACCCAAAAATAAATACATAAAGACAAAGTTAAGGACAATAGCGATTGCAGCAGAAACATAAAAAGCATTTGCAAGCGGTTTGTTTACATCACTCATCTTTCGCGGTCCAATCGTTGCTATGCCAATAATTGATGCTACCAAGCCAGAAGCACCAACCAACATAGGATAGAACAAATTTTCAGTACTTCCAATTAATCCAGCTATTAATAATGATGCTAGCATTGTAACAATATATGATTCATAAATGTCAGAACCCATTCCAGCAGCATCACCTACATTATCTCCCACATTATCAGCAATGGTAGCAGGGTTCCGAGGATCATCTTCTGGTATATTTGCCTCCACCTTTCCCACCAAGTCAGCACCCATGTCTGCTGCCTTCGTGAAAATTCCACCACCAACTCTGATAAAAAGAGCAATCAAACTAGCTCCTATACCCACACCTGCGATAGTAATAGGACTCGGGAAGAAATGATAAAGCAGACTCATTCCCAATAGTGCCATGGCTGGGACAGCTAAACCAACTGTTGCTCCACCTCTAAAGGCAAGCGCAAATGTATGTCCAAGCCCTTTTCCCGATGCGTTAGCAGCCCTTACTGCGGCTTTTACTGTGATTTTAAGAGAGATCAATCCCGCTACAGCAGATAATCCTGCGCCAACGGCAAAGGCAATTCCATTTGTAAATCCAATAGAAGCGCCAATTAGCACTGCAAGTCCTATAGCAATAGGAATTACAATTCTAAACTCTCTTCTCAAAAATGCCATTGCCCCAACTCCCACAGCATTTGATATGTCTAACATCTCTTGTGTTCCAGGTTTTTGTTTAGATACCCAAGAAGCAAGTACTGCCGCAATAATAAAACTAACAATTGACGCACCAATTGGAATCATGAGTTCTTCGAGCGTCATTTACTGAATTTTTGCCTAATTGCGGTAAATATAAACCATTTTAGGACTAATTATTTTCTTTTTTTATATGGAGCAAAAGTTTTGCCTGAAAGTCCTTGTCTTACTAATTTGTTAAATCTTTTCCCATGGGAAAGATAAGGGAATCTCATATGGATCAATTCATGGACTATCGTATTTTCAAGAGTTTTTTCATCAGATATTTTTCGAACATTTACAAAAATCAAATTGTTCTGCAGGTATGATACTCCCAAGTACTTGTAAGCAGATGTTCTCCTTCCTTGAGTCATTTGTTTTGGCATTTCAAGTACTTCTTTTGTTGTAAGGAGGATCTTTGGCTCTGATACTCCAAATCTGTTTGCGTAAATTCCTACCTTTTCTAATATGTTAAATCGCAAATTAGAATCAAGTTTCACTATTTTTGATTTCTCAAGTACTGTTTAATTTCAATTGTCAATTGTTGTACCTGAACTAGTTCATTTTTGATATTATAGCAAAATGATTATAGGGTCAGAACTTGTGTAGCTTAATCATAGATCATACAGCCACCGTATCATCATTCCCATTACTACTATTATTTTTGGCTATTTCAGTATGCTTCATGAATAAATAATATCCAAATGGAAATTAATTAAGAGCTAAGATAACTATCATTTGAACTGGTATTATAAAAAAATTACATTATTTTATAGAAAATTTAAACATTAATTTTGTATATAATAATTCATTTAGATATTGTCTTTAACGACTTGAAAATCACATGTTCTAATCCTTCGGCACCATCCCCAAAAAATTCTCGAAGAACATCATCAAACTTTTCAAGCTCAAAAAGACATTGATCCAAAGACAACTCATATCGTTCTTGAAGTCTCTGTTCAATTTTTTCTAGCGTCTTTTCACCCAAGTATTTTTTAATTATTTCTTCTATTGTCATCATTCCCCACCCTACATAAGCAAAAAGAACTAGCTTGAAATTAAACAAGATCTGCCAAATATGGAAATTGTCGAAGAGGAATAGATTTGGGATCTCGTTTGATTGTATGTTGAGACAATATCTTGCTAATCTTTTGTTTAACAAATATTGAATTTGTTTTAAATAATTTTGAATATTTTATAAAAGAATTAATTCATCAGATTCATGATAGATTGAGCTTTGTTTCTAATATCATCATTGATTTGTACAATTACCAATCCCTCATTTGGTTGACCATACAAAACTACTGAGTTTTTTGGAGCAAAAACAACGGCTGGTAAAACTAGCAAATCCTCTTCACCCGTAACAACAATCAACACAGGTGTTGCAGAATCAAATCCTTTTCGTATCGTGTCCAAACTTTCTGCAGTGATTTCCGCAGGAGGGTTAGTACAGTACAGAGTAGTTGTTGCATTTGTGTACGGCATTTTTCTTTTCATTCGCTTTTCGATTCCATCTACAATTTGCAAGGCTGGCACTATACCAAATTTGATCAAATTTTCAGTTGTTGCATCTCCGACTGAAATTACAAATGCACCTTCTGGAATGTTATTCAAAATAGTCTTCTTGGTTATGTCAGAATCCTTAAGCAATTTTCCTAGAGGTCTTTTTAATTTGTCTCTTAAATTAGAAGGAAGATGCACATTTTATTTTTTTACATTAAACTATTTTTGTGTAGCTACTTCTGCTTTCATCTCTTCATTTAGCTGAGAGGCCAGTATGCTGCACCGTGCGGCAATATTTTTTGCAACAATTGTGAATGCATATGAGAGCGGTGATTTTGGATCTGTTATAAGAACAGGCTTGCCAATGTCAGAGCTCGTCATTATTCCTGAATTAAGAGGTATTTCACCCAAAAATGGAATACTATATTTTTCACTAATTTTTTTTGCTCCGCCCTCACCAAAAATATGATGATCTTTGTTACAATCAGGACACTTGAAATAGCTCATGTTTTCTATTACCCCAATAATTGGCACATTTAGCTTTTGAAACATACCAAATGCCTTGACTGCAACATTACTTGCCACATCTTGCGGAGTAGTGACAACCAATATCCCAGTAATTGGAATGGTTTGAGCTAAAGTTAGCGGTATATCACCAGTACCAGGGGGAAGATCTACAATAAGATAATCTAAGTCGCTCCAATTAGTATCAACTAGAAACTGTTTGACAATTCCCGAAATTATAGGACCTCTGTAAATTGCAGCTTGGTGATCTTGATCAGCAAAAAATCCAAACGAAACTACCTTTAACCCATTTGATTCAACAGGTTGCAGTTTGTTGTTTTCAACCTCCATTGCAGCTTTTCCCATCCCAAGCATCAACGGTACGCTCGGTCCATAAATATCTGCATCAAGTAATCCTACCTTTGCACCAGATTGAGCCAAAGCAAGTGCAAGATTAACTGAAACTGTTGTTTTACCTACTCCCCCTTTTCCACTAGCTACACCAATAATGTTTTTTACAGTAGGCATCATTTCATCCATACTTAGTGCTCGACCTTCCATTACCTTGGCAGTGACCTTCATATCGAGTTTCATATTTCCTAATGCGTCTATTGCTTTTCTAACATCGCCTTCTATTTGATCATTAAATGGGCATGCAGGGGTTGTAAGTTCAAGAGTAAATTTTAGATCATTGTCGTGGATCTCTAAATCTTTAATCATTCCCATCGAAACTATATCTTTTTTTAAATCAGGATCAATTACAGTACTTAAGGTTCTAATTACATCATCTACAGACACCATGAATTAAAAAAATTCCAATACAATATTTAAACATAGACAAAAATGACTAGTTTCATCATCCAAAGATTCATAAATTCAGTTTTTACCAAATTTCCTAGATGTTTTCTATATCGACCCTTACTGATGTAGTTAGAATTCCGCCAAAGTTGTTTGGTGAATCACTCAAAAAAGCAGCAATAACCATATTGAGAGAGAAATATGAGAGTATGATTAACCCAGAATTAGGATATGTGATAATGATTCTTGATACCAAAGTTGAAAAAATGGGAAAAATTGTTTCTGGAGATGGTGGCACATATCACAAAGTGGAATTTACTGCATTAACATTCTATCCAAAACTTCAAGAAATTGTCAGAGGAGAAATTGTTGAAATTACTGATTTTGGCGCATTTGTAAGAATAGGTGCGACAGATGCACTATTACATTTATCACAAATCATGGATGATTATCTAAAAAGTGATGTCAAATCTGGCTTGATACTTGCTAATCAAAGTGGAAGAACTATGAGGATTGGTACAACACTTCGTGCAAGAATAACTGCTGTTTCTCTTGGAAAAACAGCAGCGATGAAGATCGGAATTACTTGTAGACAACCTTTCCTTGGTTCAGATGAATGGATAGCAGAAGAAATAAAGAAAGCAAAATCTCCACCCGCACAAGCAGAAAAGGCCAAAAAAGCAGTAGAAGCCAAGTGAGATTAGAATGGTAAGAGAAATGGCTTGTAGAAAATGCAAATTTGTTACAATAGGTAAAGTATGTCCTGTTTGTAAATCATCAGATCTCACACCAGATTGGCGCGGTTCTATTCTTGTGGTCGACCCAATTACTTCAGTAATTGCAAAAACATTAGGAATAACAGAAAAGGGCAAATATGCTCTTAAGGTAACTTAGATTGGATATACGCACAAGAAAAGCTCTCGATAATTTTTTAGCAGAAGATATTGGAAAGGGCGATATTACAAGTAGTCTTTTACCAAGAAAAAAAATTTCTGCAGTCATAATATCAAGGCAGGATGGAATAATAGCTGGAACTCAATATGCAAAGTACATCTTTTCCTCAGGAGGGTGTAAGGTAAAAATTTTAAAAAAAGATGGTATGAAAGTTAAACCGAATCAAAAAATAATCTCTATTTCAGGATTTATTCAAAACGTTTTGTCGCGAGAAAGAACTGCTTTGAATCTATTATCTAGGATGAGCGGAATAGCGACTCAAACTCATGATTTTGCAAATAAAATAAAGATAGTGAATCCAAGAGTAAAATTATACTCTACAAGAAAAACAGCGCCAGGTTTACGTTTGTTTGATAAGGAAGCATTTGCGGTGGGAGGGGGCAATAGGCACAGAATGTCACTTGATCAGATGATAATGATTAAGGACAATCATATTGCTGCATCTCATTCTATTTTGGATTTGGTTGAAAAGGCACGTAAAAAATACAGAAAAATAGAGGTAGAGGTGGAAGATCTTAATGATGCAATCCTTGCAGCAAAGGCAGGAGCATCTATAATAATGCTGGACAACCTATCACCAAAAGAAATTTCAAAAATTATCAACACATTAAAAAAATTGCATCTGCGAGATAAGATAAGGATAGAAGCTTCTGGAGGAATTAATTTGTCAAATGTTCAAGAATATGCTAGAACTGGTGTGAATATGATATCTGTTGGAAAAATTACTTCATCAGTTCAAGGATTAGATTTGAGTCTAGAGGTCAACTGATAGCAAGCATTCTTTCTATAGCAAGTTGTGCTTTTTTTGCAATTTTTTTTGGAACCTTAACTTCATATTTTTCTTCCTTTAATGAGGCATAGACTTTGTCAAGTGTTATCATCTTCATGTATTTGCATTCTGCCTCCTCAGATATTGGAATAAATTCTTTTGTTGGGTTTTGTTTTCTCATTCTGTATAATATTCCTGTTTCTGTTGCAACAACATATTTTTTTGAAGTAGATGTTTTTGCATAATTCATCATTCCTTCAGTGGATAAAATCTGAACTTGTCTGTTACCATAATCACCTGATGCAACATCATACATAACTGAAGAAGTACAACTGCATTCAGGATGGATTAGAAAATCTGCTTGCAAGTATTGATTTAGTTTCTCCTGGACATCTTGCGATCTTATTCCAGCGTGCACATGACATTCACCAGCCCAGATATACATATTCTTACGATTTGTCATCTTTGCAACGTACGAACCCAAAAACATATCAGGCAAAAACAGAATCTCTCTGTTCTCTGGAATGGATTTTACTATGTTTACGGCATTTGATGAAGTACAGCAATAGTCGAGTTCAGATTTTACCTCAGCAGTTGTGTTCACATATCCAACAGTTATTGCGTTAGGATGCTCACTTTTCCATTTTCTCAGTTGTTCTGGGGTTATAGTATCAGAAAGAGAACAACCTGCAGCCAAATCCGGTATGAGTACTCTTTTGTCAGGACAAGTGATAGCTGCAGTTTCTGCCATAAAATGAACCCCACAGAACAAGATTGTTTTTTGTTTTGTCTTTGCCGCTTGTCTTGACAGACCTAATGAATCACCCACGTAATCGGCTACATCTTGTACAGCAGGTATTTGGTAGTTATGAGCTAAAATAAGAACATCTTTCTCTTTTTTAAGCTTCAAAATTTCTGATACTAGTTCCATTTCTCATTAAAAGATGCTTTTTTTATCATTTAAAGGATCAGGTCGGTGACAATTTTAATGGTATGTCTTTACTAGTTGGCAATATTTGCCATCTATGTTCCAATTCTAATTTCATCAACACATACAGATCGTAAGCATTCAATTGCAGATAAAATTGCAAGCTTGCTGGTTTTTGGATTAATAGTACTTGGAACGTTTTCTATTTTAATTGTGAATTTGCCAAATTTACCTTGAGCTGTAATTTCATGGATATTTTTGTCTGTTAATGGATCAGCAATTATCTGTACTTTTGTGTTTAAACTACCAAGTCCTACTAAGCTGAGAAGAGCGGCTACATTGATATTTGCAGGAAAAAGTCTCACTGCTTCTTGTGCATTGCCTTCAAAAATTGTTACGGGTTCCGTAATATTTTCAATATCAATGTTATTACTCTCAAAAAATTTTGCTCCTTTTAATGCTCGTGGATTCTTTGTTGTTATCAGGATAATTGATTCCAATTCATTTTTTACAGAACGTATTCCGTCAAGACCGATAATTGCACCCGATGGGAGATACACTGATCTTTTGAAATCTTTGCAAGCTTGTACTATGATGTCAAGGATTGATTCATCTAAAAGTGCTCCAACACTCATTATCATTAGATCTTTTCGACTTTGCAAAATGTTAAGAGCGTTATCTCTTACTGCATCTTGTGAGGCTGCTTCAACAATAATATCATTAGATGCAGCAGATAACAATCCAGCATTTTCAGTTATTTCAGGTTTATTTTTTAACTTTGTAACCAACGACATCGATTTATCTTTGGAAAAATCAAATACATGGGTTAACTTACCGGGAATCCTTCCTGAATCAACTGCCAAGGCAATTTCAGTGCCAATTGCCCCACATCCTAAAAGTCCAATTCTCTTCAAGATAATCGATCTTAAATAAAATGCCCTTGTTAAAGTTATTAGTAATAGGAAGATTCAATCCATCCAAAACATACTATTGCATGAAAAAGAGATAAAAAATTAATTTAGTCAAAATATAAAGAATGAAAGTAGAAAATGAGACAAGCAAAATCTGGATTGATGGAAAGGTTTCTGTTCAATATAGCTAAACAATGGATAGCTGGAGACAATATGGAACAAGCCTTAGAATCAGCACGTATTGCAAACAAACGTGGCATGGATGCCATAATCAACAAGCTTGGAGAACATTTGACTTCAAAAACTCAAATCGAAAATGCAGTTTCAGAATATTTTCTTCTTGTTTCTAATTTACGGAAATCCAAAGTAGAAGGTGGAATATCAATCAAACCAACTCAGATAGGGTTAGCAAAAAACAAAAATGAGTGCTTAGAGAATTTTGCTAAAATAATTGAAAAGGCTTCTTTATCACAGTCATTTGTATGGATAGATATGGAGTCATCAGAATATAATGACGACACCATAGGGATCTATAATGATTTGTTTGACAGATATGAAAGATTAGGAATAGCGCTTCAAGCAAACCTAAAGAGAACATCAAATGATTTGAAGGGATTACTAAAAAAGGGGGCAAAGATTCGTCTTGTCAAAGGTGCATATCGTGAAAATAGTAAAACTGCGTTTCAAACAAGAAAAGAAGTTGATGAAAATTATAAAAAACTAATGGTCATGCTCTTTATGAATGGTAATGAATTTGGTATCGCAACACATGACTCTAAATTAATTGAAAAAGCCATAGAGCTATCTAAAACTTTCGTAAAGAAATTTGAATTCCAAATGCTAAAAGGAATTCGAGATGAATTAAAACCACTCCTTTTAAAAAAAGGATTCTTGGTATCAGAGTATATTCCATACGGAACCAACTGGCTTCCGTACTCTCTGAGAAGATTAAAGGAGAGAAAACGCAACATATTGCTTTT
>CAZHDX010000052.1:0-9102 GCA_964531195.1 uncultured Nitrosopumilaceae archaeon | reverse complement strand
GGCCATTCCCGATTTTCCACTTTTTATTCTTTTAGCAATATGAATCTCAGTTGCAATTTCATTTAGAAACAAGTTCAAATTTAGCTAGAATAAAGAGTGCTTGTGAAGATACAGTGCGGTTGTCACTGCATAAAGTGTGGAAGTACAGATCTAAATTCTAAAAAGGTTGGTGAAACTGAAAGTGATGGCTATTTTGACATGCATCACACATGTAAAAAATGTAATTCTCATTTTGATCACTTGGAAGGAGATGTATTTGACACGTGCAAAGTTTGCAACTATAGCTCTAGTTGAGTTGAACTATTCTGTTTGAATAGTAGCTACGTTTTTCTGATAAATCCTTTTGTAATTCTTTTTTCAGAGCCATATTTACCAATATTTTTGATACATCCAAAGGAATAGCAGCCCATCCATATTCACGAAGCTGTGCTACAACTTCTGAAACAGTTCTTGGTTTTTCAAAAAAGGAATCACGAGCAAGTATGTGAATTTTGCTTCTGATTTGGCTCTTGTCAATTGATATTGGTGAAACAAATTCTGGTTCATGAATTTCAGCATCCTCAAGCAATGTTAGATAATTTGTCTTATATTCTGGATTTTGAGCCTCGCTTGTCAATTCGAGTGTATTTGATCTCTGTTCTTCTGTTTGATTTTTGGCTACAAACCTAGAAAGATTGTAAATGACTTCGTCTATACTTTTATTATCAACGTAAAAGTCCTTGGATTCTACCTCTATCTCGTTTTCACCGAACTTTAATCTAATTTTGGCCATTTGTATCAATTCATTTGAGTATTTTCATTTATCCTACTAGCTCTAAGTAGCTTAGAAAAGAGATCAAAATTTTTACACAAATTATTTGGTTTTTTTTTCTACGTGCTCTAAAAAGGGATTGCTTATTCGAGATATCATGAAGAAGAAATCTAAGATTGGTATAATACTAATAATTATAGGAGCAGCAGCTGTCTTTGGCTACTCGCAGTATGTTTCTGTGACCCATCTTCATGTCTCCATAGCAGAAAGTAAGATAGTAAAAAGAACTAATGACGGCACTCTTTATGACATAAAGCTTGAATTCCAAAATCCATCGTTATTGATTTTAAATGTAGGAAAGACTGATTTTGTCATATCAATTGAAGGGCAAGGCCTTGGTACAGGTACACTTGACCCCTTGACAATTCCTGCCATAGGGAAAATTGACAAAAATGCCCCGTTTCTTGCCAATAATACTATTCTTGATAAATATAACAAAAATGACAACATTCCATCTGTAAAACTTGATGGAATAACAAAGTATGATTTTCTTTTTGTTTCCATTAACATTCCTTTTACATACTATCCCACACAAGCAGAAGCCAGAGAATTTATACACGGTACTTAGAGTCAGCAAAATATGCTGACTGTTTTTGGTTCCGTTGCCCTAGATACCATAAGAACGCCCTCTAAGATTCTAAAAAACACATTGGGTGGGGCTGCAACTTATGCAGCAATTTCTGCAAGTTTTTTTGTAAAGCCAGGATTGATTGCGGTAATAGGTCATGATTTTCCAAAAAAATATTACAATATTCTAAGCAAGTTTGTCAATCTAGATGGTCTAGTCAATGCGGTTGGTAAATCATTTAGGTATGATGGAAGCTATGACAAAACTCTAACTTTTAGAACTACAAACAAGACTGAGCTTAATGTTCTTGGAACCTTTAGGCCCACTGTACCCGAGCATTTCAGAAGATCAGAATATGTCTATCTTGCAAACAATGATCCTAAACAAAATGCTCTAATTCTAAAGGAATTTGATAAAGTAAAATTTTCAATGTGTGATACCATTAATTTTTGGATTAATAGCCAAAGATCCGATGTCATAAAAATGATGGGGGTAGTAGATTCCGTTGTAATAAATGATGAAGAGGCAAAGCTTCTAACCAAAACCCACAATCTCATAAAATGTGCTAAAAAAATTATGGAGTGGGGAACAAAATACGTAATTATTAAAAAAGGTGAGCATGGTTCACTCCTTTTTTATGATGATGTGGTTTTTCCATCACCTGCATTTTCCATGGAAAACATTGTAGATCCTACCGGCGCCGGTGATTCTTTTGCAGGCGGCATGATTGGACATATGGCAAGCAAGAATTCTACAAAAATTTCTACAATTCGCGAGGCGGTAGTTTATGGAAATATCATGGGTGCATATGCAGTAGAAAAATACGGAGTATATGGGCTGACAAATCTTAAAAAATCACAAATTCAAACAAGATTTAAAAAATATAAAAAAATGGTCAAATTCTGATAAAGGTTATAGATATCAAACCAAAATTGAATTCATGGAAGACAGATTAGAAACAATATTCAGACTACAAAGAAACTTGGAAAAAATGATGAATCTAGATAGATATCCCAATGACATAGAAGGAAAAATTTCTGCACTTTGTACTGCTATCATTCATGAGGCAATAGAATTACAGCGAACAACAAATTGGAAGTGGTGGAAAAAGCCAGTTTCTTTTGATAAAGATGCCGCACGGGAAGAACTCATTGATATTTGGCATTTTGTTATTCAGGCTTCACTTGAACTAAACATGACACCTGATGACATTTTAAACGAATACCAAAAGAAAAATAAAATTAATCAAGAACGACAAAAAAATGGCTATTGAATCTCTGTATTAATTAAAAGCTTAATTTTAGAAAAATTCATTTCGCCTATTTGATCAATTATCTTTACTTGATTTTGAAATGCAACAACTTCTGATTTTTTTATTGTTAGTATGGGTTCTGGACTGGATGAACCAATTATTTTTCCCTCGTTGTCAGTGCCGTTATTATATAGATTAACGATTGAATGTCCAGGTTTATGTCCTGTAGTATCGTTTCCGCAAAGAAGAATTGTTTGCAAGTTTTTATTTGATATTACGTGTTTTACCAATGAATCTATTCCCTTGTTTTCAGAAAATAACCTGCCCACAAGAGCAATCTTCGACATTAATTCTGAATTTGATATTTCTTTTAGCAGAGATATACTTGAAAGAGTACAAACAGCAATTGAGGACTTTGGATTTCCAAAATAGACTTCTTCGTTTATTGGAAGAATAATTTTACACAATTCTCCGGCTAGATTTTGTATTAAATTCATTTCATGATAGCTTTATGCATGACACTTGAGATAAAGCCTAAATTTTGCTTGGTTACAAGGGGATGCACTGGTAAGCTTAGAACACTAGAAGCAGCCCAATCAGTTACTGCAAGTTTTTGTTTTTTATTATAGTATGGGGTTTTGTGCACTGGAATTGAATAATATGCCGCTGCACCAATTCCTTCAGAATTTAATTTTTGCATTATTTTGTCTCTGTTTTTTGTAGCAATCGTAAAAAGATACCAGTTTACCTTTTCTCCTTTTCGTTCTTGTGGAATGACGATATCTAGATCAGACAAGAGCTCTGCTAAAATTTTTGCATTATTTTGTCTCTGGCTTAGAAATTTGCCTATTTTTTTCATCTGGATCTTTGCTATCGCAGCATTAATTTCAGGCAGTCTCAAATTCAAGCCAAGAATTCTGGTGTCATACCCGTGCAGCATTCCATGGTTTCTTATTTTACGCAATTTATCAAAGAGGACTTTATCATCAGTGACTATAGCACCACCTTCGCCTGAAGTCATTACCTTTGCAGCATACAGACTAAAGCATCCAAGCTTTGAAAAAGTTCCAGAGTGTTTTCCCTTAAATGTGGTGCCAAGCGATTGTGCTGCATCTTCTATTATTTCCAGATGGTGCTTGTTTGCAATCTCTGCTAATTCGCTCATAAACACCATGTTTCCATACATGTGTACAGGAATTACTGCTTTGGATTTTTTTGTAATCTTTTTTCTCAAATCATCTGGATCCATGGTATAGTTTTCTTTTAGAATGTCGACAAAGACGGGTTTTGCCCCAACTGATACTACAGAGTTGGCCGTTGCTACAAATGTAAATGAAGGAAGAAGGACTTCATCTCCTTGTTTAATGTCAATAGCATACAGGGCTGCTTGTAATGCGGCAGTTCCAGAGTTTACCGCTACTGCATATTTTGATTTTACAAATGATGAGAGAAGCTTTTCAAATTCTTGCACTCTTTTGCCACCAGAATTTGCAGCAGAAGTAAGTGATTTTTCTTTTAGTACTAGATTGACCTCATCTATCTCTTCTTTATCTATGATTGGAACGTTTATGGGGATTTTCAACTGCGTGATTCATTATTATAAATACTATAATAAACCTCTGGAATTTATTTAAAACCAATTCTTATATTTTAGATGAAAACAATCGGAATTAAATGAAGATACACTTGCAAGAAGATGAAGCAGGATACAAGATATTTTTATGCATCTTTTTTGCCTGTGCCGTAATAATGACATCAATTACTGCATTTGGTATTTACGCAATGATTCAAGAATGGTCAACTAAAGGCACCTATGTCATGGGAGAAGTTCTCGTAAAGACCGAATTTCCGACAAATCATTTTGCCAAGCTTACCACCTGGTTATTTTTCTCTACCATAGTAGGATGGTATTGTGTAACAAGGATAGGATGGAAAAAAACTACCAACATCCCATCATGGAGACTGTCTCTTCTTCAATTAATGCTGGTTGGATTTTCAGCTATCTGTCTTTATGAAACAATTTACAATTTTCTAATTCTTAATGCACAAATTACTGCAGGAATAATTGCAGGCAAAATGCCAGACATAGATTCGTTGGCTATAGCTTATCCTGATCCACACAGGCCATGGAATCTTATTTTTGCAACAAAAATGTTTCTTGCCGCTTTTATAATAAGCTCACACGCATTGTATCTTAGTACTAGACCAAGAAAACGCGAACATGAGTTTGATGCGTAACTTTATAGGGTTACAAAGGAAAATTTGACTCGCGTTGGATATTGCAGAAAAGATAGCACTTGTAAAAAGGGATCCTACCGAAGAGGTAGTCACAGATGAAGAACTTGAAAGCCTTTTCAAGACAAATTCACACCCAAAGCACTACATTGGATTGGAGATCTCTGGTTTCCTGCATCTTGGCAGTCTAATCCTGACAGGATTTAAGATCAATGATTTTATCAAGGCAGGAATTGATTGTGTTGTTTTTTTAGCCGACTGGCATACTTTTATCAATAATAAACTTGGAGGAGACTGGCAAAAAATTAAGAGTGTCTCTCAGTACTATGCTGATGCCTTTAGATTTTTTTGTCCTGGAGTAAAAATCATCCAAGGGTCGGACTTGTATGAATCCAAAAAAGAATATTGGCTAGATTTAGTAAAATTTGCAAAACACATGTCTCTTGAGCGATCAATGAGATCACTTACAATCATGGGCAGAACTGAGAAAGAAAAATTAGACCTGGGTCAGCTTTTGTACCCTCCCATGCAGGCAGTTGACATTCACGCCATGGATCTAGATATAGTTCATGCAGGTATGGATCAAAGAAAAATACACATGCTAGTAAGGGAAATTTTCCCAAAGATGAAATGGAAGGTGCCAGTAGCTGTTCACCATCACATACTTCCAGGTTTATCTGAACCACAAGCATCTGAAGACCCTAGCCAAGCTGGCACCAAAATGAGCAAATCAAAGTCCGCATCAGGAATTTTTATTCATGATTCAGATGATGAGATAAGATCAAAGTTCAAAAAAGCTTGGTGCCCAGAAGGTGTTGTAGAAAATAATCCGCTTTTGGAAATTTCAAGACACTTGATCTTCCACGAGTTCAATGAGGTTACAGCCGAGAGGCCCTCAAAGTTTGGAGGGAATGTTACATTTACTAGTTATCAGCAACTTCAACAGGAATTTGCAGAAAAGAAATTGCACCCAACTGATCTTAAAGAAACAGTTTCAAGATATATCATAGATATTATCAAGCCTATTAGGCAGAAACTTGTCCTAAGTGAACAGCTTGCTGATTCTATTAGGCAAACAACCTAAAGCTTTGGCTTTACTTTCTCTGAAAACAATGAAAGCATTTCAAGTGAGCTTGAGAATCCTACAAAATTTACAATAAAATAACGAATACCAATTTTGACATATTCTTTGAGTGAATTGATTACATCATCTGGAGTACCAAGTGCTATACTATCTTTTGAGCGCGTAACAAATTCTGCTATAGATTCATTTTTCTTTTTTAGTCGAGAAATAATTTGCTTCACATCATCATTGTCTTTACCTACCAACACTCGTAGTAAAACAGAGTTTTCAATCTCGTTGTAATCACGCTTAACTTTTTTGCACTGCTTTTGCAGCAGCTCAATTTTGTTCTTTAAAATTTCTGACGAGCCAAATGGATGATTATACCTTGTGGCATGTTTTGCTACTACCTCCATGAGCTTAAAACCCCCTCCTCCAATCATTACTGGCGGATGTGGTTTTTGCAATGGTTTTGGACTGCAAATAGCATTTTTTATTGTATAATGTTTGCCTGAAAATGTTGACTTTTCTTTTTGCCACATTTTTTTAATTATGGAAACTGACTCGTCAAGCTGTTCTATTCTTGCTGACGCCTTATCAAAACGATATCCATATGATTTGTACTCGTATTCAAACCAACCAGCACCTATACCAAACTCTAGTCTTCCGTTACTAATGGCATCGAGTGTTGATGAGATTTTTGCCAAAAGTGCTGGTGAACGATATGAATTGCAGGTTACTACTTGGCCTATTCTTATCTTTGATGTAACACTGGCAATTGCAGAAAGAAGCGTGTATGCTTCAAAAAATGGATTAGTTCTCTTGTCTCCATAATATGGAATGAAATGATCATAGACATAGGCAGCATTGTATCCAAGTTTTTCTGCCCACAGCGCAACAGATTTTGAAAAAAGAAATTGATCATGAGCATTTTTCACAGGAAATTCATCAAGCCAACCTTGTGGTATAGTAAGACCCACTTGGATTGGTTTCATATCAGTTTTTTTGCGGATCTATTATGTTGTACTTTGACGTATATCCACGGGGATTTATCATTAGGTCTTGGTATCTAAATGTGGACGAGTTTCCAACAATCACTGTACTAATCATACCAAGTTGATCTGAATGGTTTTCGATATTTTCCAAATCTGTTAGAACAATTGTTTGCGAGTCTCTAAATGCGCCTTTTATTATTGCCACGGGAGTTGTTGGAGACCTGTATTTTAATAAAATTTTTCGAGTATCTTGGAGTTGATGAATTCTTTTCTTACTTGAGGGATTGTAGATGACAATAACATAATCTCCTTGTGCAGCTGCCTCTACTCTTTTTACTATAATTTCCCATGGAACAAGCAAATCACTCATGCTAACAACGGCAAAATCTGTCATCAATGGCGAGCCTACAAGAGCGGCGCATGAATTTAGTGAGGATATACCTGGAACTACTTCAACATACAAACCATTTTGTTTGTTCCAGCCTTCGCCTGCTAATATTTCATAAATAAGACCTGCCATGCCGTAAATTCCGGGATCTCCACTTGATACAAGCGACACTATCTTTCCTGACTTGGCAAGCTCAATACATTGATGAGCTCGCTCTACCTCCTGAGTCATGGCATATCTGTGAACTTCTTTTCCTGCAATAAGATCCTCTACCAAATTTACATATGTTTCGTAACCAACTATGGTGTTACTTTCTTCTATGACCTGCTTTGCGCGAAAAGTCATGTGATCGTGATGACCAGGGCCAACTCCAACAATGAATAATTTTCCAGTCATTACAAAAAATTCTTCTCTTGAGTAAATTTATCCGTTTTCATGAAATCATTATTGGAATGGATCTATGAATGGGCAGTTCAAGATATAATTTGTATCCAAAACCTTTGCTTGTTCAACTGTTATTTTTCCCTCTGATTTTGTATTGTTAATATCTTCAATATTTTCAAGCAGTATTGCTTGTGTTGGATCGGACCAGCTAACTAACGATATTTTGCACAGGGGACCATAGGTATCATACTGCGATGACGAGCTAGCAATTCCTGGCTGAAAACCAAAGATCCCAGATCCCTTTATTCCATTTGTAAATTGAAAAAGATCTGTAAATGCTGGATTCAAAGAAGCAAGTGACGGAGTTGTTGTTACTCCCATCAATTTTGCAGGTCCTTCTGCAGTCGCATCTGTTATGATATAGAATATAGTCCTCCCATCAGGACCCCATCCCCTGTGCGCAACAAAGGTTGCCGTCATGTTATTAGTATTGATATCAAGAACTTGGCCACCTTCAAACGGCTTTTCTTCAAGATCAGTTTCTTCTCGAACTAACATTTGACCTCCAGGCCACATAACTTGCGGCATATTCATGACGATATTAGTACTGGTGAGTTTAACTTTACCTGTTACATTTGCATCAAGAATTTTTTTTTCAGAATCTAAAATTTCTGCAGTCTTTCCTATGTTCCAGGTGACATCTATAACAGATCTCAAGGGAGTGTACTGGGATCGATCTGGAATACTTGAAAATACATCATCTTGAAATCCATTAATTCCCTTGCCAGTTATACCATTATGAAATAGATACACCTTGTTTAACAGTGGTTTTGAAATGTCACTTAGTGTTGGTGCATCTGCGACTTGCCATTTTTGCTTGTCTGCAATTACACTGGCACTTTTTTTATCATTGGTATCAGTTAGAATATAGTAAAGAGGACTACCATTATAGAGTCCAGAGTGTAGTGGAATTTTTACTGCAACTGTAGAACTTGATAATTTGAGCAAGGTCTCTGATGTAGGATAAGAGTAATGCTGCATGGCTTCAGGTGTTTGTCCTCTTATCCACCCATCTACACTGACTGTTGCGGTAAATGCAGTGGAATTGGTAGAATGCAGTCCTATTGCAGCTCCTGTGAAATCATACGTGCCTGCACTTGTGCCAGAATCTATGATTGTTTCAGCAAAAATCATGTTACCATCAACTGTCCATGTGGGCTGACCTTTTGCATCAGATTTGTCTATTTGATGAAGAATTGCAATCTGTACTGGTTCACTTGCAGTAAATGTTAGAGATCCATGATACAATGTGCCATTATTTGGAGACAAGATAATTGCCATCTGTTCACTTTCATGTCCTTGGCCCAAGTCCTGAGATGAGGTAAGTGTCTGTGTAAATTGAATTT
>CAZHDX010000051.1:0-9121 GCA_964531195.1 uncultured Nitrosopumilaceae archaeon | reverse complement strand
CTATTTCTTCTTTTTGTTCGATACCAAGTCCTCTTACTATGGCCTTCGAAATTCCGTTTTTATCGCAAATTACTACCATGTATCCGCTTACATCTGTTAGAACAAAACCACCGGCATCATTTAGAATAGCATACAAATTTTCCTCACCAACAGGTTCCCAAATATTTGTTTTATTGTCTTTTAGTGCTAAAGCTGGCATTGCAGTCCCATTGGCATATCTGTTTAGATACTCTCTTGCTTCTTTTACTCGTTTCTCACCAATTTTTAATGCCATGAAATATTGCATATATCTTGAACTATTGTTTTGTTATTTATAGGATATCTGATCTAAAATTTCTAAAACTTCCTTATTTTTTATATTCTTTCTAGCTGATTCAAAAAATATTGACAAGTCATAGGTTGAATGTCCCTCTGAATTATATTTGCGCGCCTGAATTGCCATTTCTAAACGGTCAATTTCATGCATTAATACTGATTCCTTTGAAATTCCCTCTTGAAAGTCATTCCATATAGTTTCATACTCTTTTGAAAGTTCGATTGGCAGTTTTGAAAAAATTTCATGGATAGTTTTATTTTCAATTTCTATTTTATTTTTTTTTGAAATCTCTCCTGGTGTGAAATCTCCTGTTATTGATTCTGCAAGATCATGTAATAATGCCATTTTTAATATTTTTTTTGTATCTAATTTTTGCAAATCAGAAAGAACCATTGACATAACAGCTGCACTAAATGAATGATCTGCGACCGATTCAGGTTTTAAGATGCCAGCTTTTTCCGTCCAACCTTTACGCGGTATTTTTTTTAATTCAGCTACTATATAAAAAAAATCAATTAACATAAAAATTCCTTTTTATTATCAAAATTGCTTTCGCATGTGTATCTAATATCATGATAATTTTTATTTGTCACTTTAGAATTCCTTTGCAATTGTATTGATTTTGTCATGTTCTAACCGTCTCTATTTGATTATTAAATAATTCGAACAGAATAAAAATGTCTAAACAATCAATCAATCATGGTAAAGATCTATACAAAAACTGGAGATGATGGTACTACTGGTCTTATAGATGGGAAGCGTATACGAAAATCAAATCCGAGAATAATTGCTTATGGCACGGTTGATGAATTGAATTCCATAATTGGAGTTATATGTGCTTTAAAAGTAGATTCTGATATTTCGATTCTGCTAACAATAATTCAAAATGATCTCTTTGTAGTTGGTGCTGATCTGGCAAATCCTGATCTACAAAACAAGTCTTTTCGCACTACTGATAGAATGGTACAATTTCTTGAAGAAAGCATAGATAAATTAGAAAAAGACTTGTCTCCAATTTCCTTCTTCATTTTACCTGGAGGTGACCTGATTGCATCTTATGTTCACATGGCTCGTACAATCTCTCGCAGAGCAGAAGTAAACATAGTCCAACTGGCAGAAATCGAGGAGATTAATAAAACATGTCAAATTTATATGAACAGATTATCTGATCTTTTTTTTGTTATAGCACGAGTTATCAATAAAAGAAAAATGATCAACGATATTGCTTGGAAAAGTAAAGACACACTTTAATTCCCCCCAAAATGGATATTTCGATGTGCCGCCGTAGCTCAGCCCGGGAGAGCACTCGGCTGAAGACCGAGCTGTCGCGCGTTCAAGTCCCGCCGGCGGCACTTATTTAATTGAAGTCAAATTCTATCATGATCGAGTGATAAATCTTGAGACAAGTTTAATAACACGGTCTACAATTTTGGTTAATCGTCATTGGCAAAAGAAAAGAAAAAAGAAACCAAAAAAAAGAGTTCTGACGAAAAGAAACTCAAGAAAAAAACAGTAGCCAAAGCTAAATCAAAATTAAAACAAGATTTGGTATCAAACGATGATGCAGGAATCATAGTGGTAGAAGACGATACAAATTTGGACAAGGAAGCTGAACTGGAGGCCCGTAAAGCTTATCTTGAAGAGGCACGCTCTCAAGAGGCCTCTGATGACTAATTTTTCATATATTTTTGTCTTGAAATGTTTTTAGACTCTTGGGAATTTTCAATAATTGAGAATTTTTTAAAAGATCATACTTATCCATACGTAATTAGTATCATAATTAATGAGAGCTCTTTGTTTGATTACTGTAAAACCAAGTAAAGCCGATAATGTGGTTCAGATCCTTAGGAAGATTCGAAAAACTATAAGAGAGATAATGATTGTGACTGGACGTGCAGATATTGCCGTACTCCTTCAAGGAACAATTGACGAGATAAACAACATCGTTATAGATTTTAAAAAGATTAGAGAGATTGTCACTACTGAGACTCTAATAGAAGTGGAGGTAAATTTAGGATGGTAAAAGCAGTAGTCTTGGTCAAGTCGCCAAAAAAACTCATTGCCGCAAGATTAAGGAGGGTAAAGTTTGTGTATGATTCTTTTGCCGTAAGTGGTCAATTTGACGCCATAGCTCTAATTGATGTCAAGTCACTGCCGCAAATAAAAGAAGTTACTAACGAAATCCAAAACATTAATGGGGTAGAAAGAACAGAAACTATGATTCAGGTACTGTAACATAAGGGTTTTAATGAGGTATATTCAAACTTCGTTATGAATATCAAACATCTTGGAAGCGTCATAATAGCAGTGTCTAATTTAGAAAAATCTGTGAAGTTTTATAACGAAATAATTGGCCTTCCTATCAAAAATAAAAGAGAGAATTGGGTGGAGCTTGCAAAGCAAGGTGCAACTGTTATCCTTCATCCCGCCTCACGTCCCATTAACACTGGTACTTCTATTGAGAATGGAATTGTTATTGGTTTGGTAGTTGGAGATATTATGAGTGCAGTCCAAGAACTCAAATCACAAAATATTACAATTTATCGAGATGTTGTCTCTCAAAAGGCTGGTAAAAATGCAATAATATTGGATCCAGATAAATACATGATATCTTTATTTGAACCCGCTCCTCCAGATAGTCCAAGTCAAGCACGTGGATTTCATGGATTTGCTCCAGTTTAGATTAGACTCTTTATTTTGTTAGTTATTTTATTTAATGAATCTGAATTTACATTTTTATTTATAGAAACATAATAGCTACCTTCTTTTCTTTGAAATAGCACTACAATAACTTTGTTATGTTTGAATGTTGCAAAATCTAATTTTCCTATAGATCGTTCATTCGAGGATCTCATTGACAATAAAGTAGATACGATGAAAAATTCATTTCTTGCAGGTCCTGATTTTAATAATATTTTAGTTCCAGGTCTTATTATTCCTGTTAACGTTCTACCGTAATTGTTTAGGAATCCTACGTATCGAATAGATTTTGATAATAACAAAATTTTTTGACATTTTTTTCTATAGATAGAAATATCTTGTTGCCATTTTTCAGATGATGTTTTTACCATATCTCTGTTAATTATCTTGGCTTAATAAAAGTTGGATTTTACTTCTTTTTTTCTAGATCTTTTTTTAAAGCTACATTTTCCTTTTTTAATTTTTCATTTTCAATTTGTATTGAATTGTGTGAACTATACACATGATACATCGGATGACCCGGACCAAAAGGAATTGATGCCAAGTTGAAAAGGTTGTTTGAATATTGTTGAAACATATTATAAAAATCAGATAACCTTCCAAAGATTTGTGAATTGTCCTCTATCATTTTTTCCTTTAATTTACCTGCCATTGTTATTCCTTTAGGTTGATTTGCTCTTGGAGGAAGACGTGGAAAAGCAAATGGACTGTTGATTAAATCCTGGTATTGATTGTAAAACTCTAACATTCGTTTTGAATTGTTCTGCCACATAAATGCAAGAAACTACTGCCCTTATTTCACCCTTATGCCCGTAAAAATCGAGTATTACATAAGACAAATTGTCAATATGCGATCATTTTTTATCAAGATCAGCTGATCGCTGATCCTTATACTTACCCCTGATCTTGTGGAATAAAATGGTAAAAAAAATATCATTGAGCTGCATTAAATGTAAAAAAAGTATAGTTTCAACTGATCTGTACAAAATTGTAATGTATATAGTCGGTGAAAAATTCACGGATCATCATTACGAGCACATCGAGTGCCCGGATAAATTTACTGTTTAATCCACTAAAGCATAAACCCCGTATAGTTTTCCAGTTTCTCGGTCATGATAAGACCATTGAGATCCATGCCATTCGACTTCTTTAAATGATTTTTTTAAAGATGGGTGTAATTTTTCATATACGTCTTCTCCAATTAAAATTTGATTTGGTCTAGCAAGTGCTGTTATCTTTGCTGCAATGCTCATGGCAGGTCCGAGTATGTCTACATGTGATCTCACTTGATCAGATCCATATCTTACTATGGTGTTTTCACCAAAATCCATTCCGACCTTTACACGAAGCTCTGGGTAATCATACTCGCTAAGTATTGGATTAATTCCTCTTTCTATCACATCTATCATAGTTTTAGCACAATTGATTGCATTATCAGCTATCAAAAGGGGTGTTTCTTCTGCTACAAAATACCCAATAACAGCATCTCCCACATATTTTAAAATATATCCTTCATGGTGTCGTATTACATATCTCATCTCTTGAGAAAATGAGCTAATGATCGTCGCTAATCTTTCTGCTGGAAGCATTAAAGTCATTTCTGTTGATCCAACAAGGTCAACAAAAATGACTATCATGTGCAATTTCATATCTACATGGGATCGCAAAAATTTGTCAGACTCGTCTATCGAATAATCGTATTCGTATCCTTTCTTAAGTGAACTCCATACTCTTTTCTGAGTCTGCTTGATTAAAGACTCTGTATCTAGAGAACCAGATCTATCGGCTCCCATCATCATATCTATGATGTTTTTATTTGTAGATGAATCTGGTTTTTCATTTTTAGGTGGTTTACTGGTCAAAATACATCTTCATCTCATTCAAGTGGAAAATTTACTCCGCATACTGGGCATTGACCTCGTTCCCCCTTGTATTTTATGTCATAATATTGAACAATTTCTACATTACAATTCCAGCAAATTATCTTTTTAAACGAAGTTTTAGCCATGTCTATATGTAAATTTTATACTATTTAGTATAAAAAGTAACAGGATTTATAAATTAGCTAACTTATTTAAAATTAATTTAAATTTTTTTACAACAAAATTTATTCATAAACTACATGCAAATTTAAGTGAGAAATAGATTTAGAATATAGATGCAAATTCCTACCAAATCAAATGACGCATTTATTAATTCTATGAATGAAAAAAGCGAAAAAATACGATTACTATTTCTGTCAAATATTGTAGAATTGTCAAAAAATGCACCCATCAAGGTAATGTTGGGTGATAGTACAGTTTCTGAACAGCATACATTTGATCCGTCTTTGATCCGACAATTTTATCATAATCTACTAAAAAAATTATCAGATTGGAGTTCACAAGGAATTTCTTTTTCAAATGAGAAAGATCTGAGAAGGATCTTTGTTAAGTTTGAAGTCAGAGAAGGTAATTATCTCTTATCAGGTTACATGTCTTTGCAATACCATGCATTGTTATTCTATAAATTAAATCACAAAGTTATTGATATTCAAAAAGAATTGGTTGTAATAAGTGACAAAATAAATGCAATGGAAACCAATCTTGCACCAAGAGGTGATCAGCTAATTCATGATAAATTGAAAGAACTCGGTTATGATATAGTCGATCAACAAAAGCTTTTTGAGATATTTTTCCAAAATGAAGATCTTACAAAGGATATGATCGATAAAGTTTATTCAAATACAGATGGATTTAACCAATTAACGAAAAGACGTTTGGATTTATTTAATGAACTAGATAATTTGTTAATTGAGATCTATCATACGACTCCTGTGATGATTGATGAAACAAGAATGATTGCTGCTGAAGAAGGATGTTTGTGCAAATTCGATCTAGAACATTTAAAAAATGAAACCAAGGAGGGGAGCTTCGATCCTGCAAGAATTTCTGCCGAAGTAAAAGAAGGATTATTAAAAAGAATGGATGAGGTTTTTAATATGATAAAATTTCAATAATTCAAATATTCAGTTTTGATTTTGAAATTTTAGTCAAGGGGTTTTGGAACTGGATGTATGGTATCACCATTTGGGGAGTTGACACCATCCGCCCCTTGACTCCTGTTTACAAACTCAGCTAAAATACTATTTAGTCTTTTCCGGATCGATATAAAATTCGTTTAATTACGTATTATGTGTATATTTTTTATGAAAAATACTCAGTAAAATCAACAAAATACATACAATTTAGTATGAAATAGCTTGCAAGAAACCAAATATACTGTATTAGATCTGAACAATTTGTTGAATCTAACTTTTGACGATATAATCAAATCGCAAAAAATCCAAAGGAACGTAATACGTAAAACTCCGATGGAACTTTCAGCAACTTTTAGCAGACTTACGGGATCTCATATTTTTCTCAAATCCGAGTGTTTACAAAAGACTGGCTCCTTTAAAGTAAGAGGAGCTTATGCAAAAATTCTGACTCTTTCAAAAGAGCAAAAGAAAAAGGGAGTTATTGCCGCATCCGCAGGAAATCATGCACAAGGAGTTGCGTTTGCCTCGGCATTAGAAAAAATTCCATGCACTATTATAATGCCTGTAAATGCATCGCCTGCCAAGGTTGCTGCGACAAGATCCTATGGTGCAAATGTTATACTTTCAGGTACTATCTATGATGAATCATATTCAAAAGCGTTAGAATTATCAGATAAAAGTGGTGCCCAAATTATACACGCCTTTGATGATGAGAAAGTAATTGCAGCCCAAGGAGTAATTGGATTAGAAATTTTGCAGGATCTAACAGATGTTGATGAAATTTATCTCCCAATCGGTGGTGGTGGATTAGCAGCAGGAGTACTAAAGGCTATTAAAACAAAAAAACCTAAAGTAAAAGTAATAGGGGTACAATCTGGTGCGTTTCCTGCGATGAAAAAATCGCTAAGCTCTGGCAAACTAGAATCAGTGAAAGGTAAAACTACCATTGCAGATGGAATTTCAGTAGAAAAACCAGGCGAGTTTACATTTAAAATAATTAATGAATTGATTGATGACATAGTACTAGTCGATGATTCTCAAATAGTCAAAGCAATGTTTCTTTTGATGGAAAGAACAAAGATGGTTGTAGAGCCTGCAGGAGCTGTAAGTCTTGCTTATTTACTAGACAAAAAACCTAAGAACAAAAAAATTGTACCGATACTTTCGGGTGGAAATGTAGACATGTACCTCCTAGGCCAGATTGTTGCAAAGGGTCTTACAGAAATGGGCAGAATGGTAAAAATTTTCATAATACTTACAGACAAACCAGGAGCACTCAAAGAGGTTGTTGATGTTATCACCGCATTAAACGTGAACATAGTCGAGGTAGTTCATGATAGGTTAAGTTCTACGATTCCTCCCGGAACTGCAGGAGTAACCTTGAGTCTGGAAACAGAAAATGCAAAACATGCAGAAAAATTAATTCATTATCTTAAGGAAAAAAATATTCAATTTAAAATAATGACTTAATTATAAATTTAAAAGTAAATACGAATTAAAGGTTAAAATTATTCCCACGAAAATTGAGGCAACTATTGTTGTTATTTTTCTATTAACAAATTCTCCCATCAATTTTTTGTTTTTTGTGAGTATTACTAAAGGTATGATAGGCAATGGTATCAATAAACTCAGAATCACTTGGCTATACACTAGTATGTGTAGAGGATCAAATCCTAGAAGGATTGCAATTGTTGTTGGGATTACATTTACAAATCGCGTGATTATTCTCCTTAGCCAGACGTTTACCTTTTTTCCAAGCAAACCTTCCATTATTACTTGACCTGCAAGTGTACCTGCAACAGATGATGCAATACCTGATGAAAGAAGGGTAATTAAAAAAATTACTCCTGCAGTTATGCCAAAAAGAGGAATGAGTGTTTTGTAGGCTTCTGAGATGGAACCAATTTGTGAATTTTCTGGATAAAAGGCAACAGATGACATTATCATAATAGTCGCATTAACTATTCCTGCAATAGAGAGAAGAATTACTGTCTCGGCAAGGTGATGTTTTCTCATGTTTTTTCTTTCCTCCAAGGATTTGCCCTGTGCTTTATCTCTTGTAAGTGAAGAATGCAAGAAAACGACGTGTGGCATTACAGTAGCACCAATTACTCCTACTGCAACAAGCAATGCCTTAGAATTAGTAACTGAGGGGATCACTGAATGATAAATGATTGCAGAAGGATCAGGATGTGCAATAAATATTTCATAAAAGTAACCAAAACTTATAATTGAAACAAAAAGTAAAAACAGCTGCTCAAGCAAACGCAGCCTACTTGATGTTAAACTGAGAATTATGATTACATCAAATGCACCAAAGATTGCTGCATAGATTAACGGTATTCCAAATAACAAATTAAGCGCAATTACTGTGCCAAGATATTCTGCAAGATCTGTTGCAGCAGCAACAATCTCTGCACTCAACCAATATGGAACTACAAATATTTTTGCCTTTAGTTTTTCGCGAATAATTTCAGGTAAAGAATGTTGTGTGGCAATTCCTAATTTACCTGATAAGTATTGTAAGAGCATCGCCATAGAGCTGGCAAGCCAAACTACCCATAACAAACTGTATCCAAAAGATGCGCCACCTTGAATGTCTGTTCCATAATTTCCTGGATCCATATATCCAATGCTTACAATTAAAGCTGGACCAGAAAATGCAATAAACCTGGCAATTCTTTTTTTACTATTCGCTATCTTTACCAAAAAATAATCACCTTCAAAACGTTCTTTGATGAGATGATTGTATTTATAAAATTTAGCTTGTGCTACATAATTTAGCTTAGTCTAATTTATGCCTATGCAATTTACAAAGGATAATGACAAAATATGGGGCTTTTTTGAATTGTTCTAGGAAATTCATGGAATAATTGCTTTTTTGGTTATCTTTTTAATAACTAACCATTTAACGCCTAAATAACCTCTCAATAAAATAATTTTGGATCGGTAGTCTAGCTGGTAGGATGACGCACTCACACTGCGTAAAGATTGAAAAATCTCGTAAGGGTCAAGGGTTCAAATCCCTTCCGATCCAGTGTTGTAGAGTTCTTTTTATCGATCCGATAACAAGGAGTTACTGCTTT
>CAZHDX010000050.1:0-9147 GCA_964531195.1 uncultured Nitrosopumilaceae archaeon | reverse complement strand
GTTATATTCCTTGAAGGAATTTAAAAACGTAATAGAAAAACTGTAAATTGTTGAAGGTGGAAGGGTTCCTGAAGAATTCCTTGCTTCTAGTCTTAGAGACTTTGCAGACAAGTTTGAAGGAAGAGAACAGCTTGCAGTTAAAAAATATGCTGAAGCCCTAGAAACCATTCCTCTTACAATTGCAGAAAATGCTGGAATGGATCCAATCAACACGATGGTCACACTAAGAGCAAAACAAACTCAGGGACGAAAATGGACAGGAATCGATGCAAGAAACACACGCATTGCAGACATGTTTTCAATCGATATAGTCGAACCAGTAGCAGTAAAAGAGCAGATAATAAAATCAGCAACCGAAGCAGCCTGCATGATCTTAAGAATAGATGATGTAATAGCCTCTTCTGGTGCCAAAGGCGGACATGGTGGTCCTCCTCCAATGGGCTAAATTCTTTTCATGCTAGAGCAACTAGAAAATATTAACTTTGTAGGATCTATAGTTGTTTTAAACGATTTTTTTATTGACAGAATAATAAAGGTAGGGGAAATTTCTAAATTATTTCAAGCCATTTTAGAAAAAAAAAATCTAGGAGGAAGCATCAGAGGATATCCTCAAGTTGATATGAAGGGAGGAAATGCAACAAATGTTGCATTTGCTCTTGCAAGACTTGGCGCACCAGTTTCATTAATTACTATAGCAGATAAAGCAGGTTTACAAATTCTTCAACGTGCATTTTCTGAATTTCCAAATTCATCATTGCATGTCATAGATGGAAAACAGGGAATGACTACGTCACTAGAATTTCACAATGATGGTAAAGTTGTCAATGTAATGCTGTCTGACTTAGGAGACAATGAAAATTTTGGATCTGACAAGCTTGGAACAAAAGAACAAGGCATTTTAAAAAATGCCGACGCAATAATGATGGCAAACTGGGCAAGTAACGAAAAAGGCACTGAACTTTCAAAGTTTGTCTTTGAAAAGTCACAAAAATCCCTGCATTTTTTAGATCCCGCAGACATACAAAATAGGCAAAGTGAATTCAAATTTGCCTTGTCAGAACTTGCCTCTAGTATTGATTCTCTTTCTCTAAATGAGAATGAATGCAATTTGCTTTTGAAACAGTTTGGGCTAGGAAATATAGTTGAAGAAAATGACAATAAAAACTTCATTTCCAGCCTTTCAGAAAAAATTTCAATACCAATTGACTTGCATACTTCATTTGGATCATACTGGTCAAATGGTAAAGAAATAGAATTTGTAAAATCATTTTCTACAGATGTAAAATTTGTTACAGGCGCAGGTGATGTTTGGGATGCAGCAAACATCTTGGGTTATCTTGCCAATCTTGAACCAAAGGAAAGATTACTTTATGCAAATGCAGCTTCATCGTTATATGTTGGAAATTCAAATGGAATACCACCAACCATGGATGAGGTATTGTCATTCTTAAGGAATTAATTCTAGAAAAGTAAGATTTTTATTTTTTTAATTGTTTTGCCTTTTCGTGGCATTTTGTTCCTTCATTTGTTTTTTTTAGCTTGAGTAGAACACTACCTTTGTTATACCATGCAACTGCTAATTTTGAATCAAGTTTTATTGCTTTATCAAAACAATCTAGTGCTTTATCATATTTTTCTAATTGATAATAGCACACTCCTATAAAGTTCCATGCAGGAACATATTTTGAATCAAGTTTTATTGCCTTTTCAAAACAATTTAGTGCTTCATTGTATCTTTTTAATTCAGAAAGACTGATTCCCTTGAGATTCCATGCAGTTACTTGGTCTGGATTAATTTCAATTATTTTTTCATAACATTTCAACGCCTCCTCATATCTTTTTAAATTAGAAAGACACTCTGCTTTTTTACTCAATGCATTCAAGTGTCTTGGCAATTGTTCTAGAGTCTTGTTATAGAATGGGATTGCTTCTTCGTAGTTTTGTTGAATAAAAAGTGATTCAGCTTCATCAAATGAGGAGAGTGCATCTTCAGGATAAAGATCGGCAAATTTTTTATCTGATTTTAGTTGAATTTTGTTCTGAATCCTTAAAGTTTGATATGCTTCTGAAATTAATTTGAATTTATTTCCATCATTTTCTGAAGTATTTTTATCAGGATGATATTGCAGCGAAAGTCTTCTATATGCTTGTTTGATTTCTTTTAATGATGCTCCTGGTTTTAATCCAAGAATTTCATAGCATTGGGAAATATTCAATATCTACATCTTCAGAGATACTGCCTTTGAATCTTATTCAATACATCTGAGGGAATTCTCTTTTTATTGAGGCTCAATTGTTGCAGGTGGCTTGCTTGAAATTACATAGCTTACCCAAGCAGCATCTTCTACCTCATTAGTAATCCTATTGCTTATTTTTTCAAGGATATCTGCAGAAAGTCTTGTCCAGTCAGCAGTCATACCATCTACTGAATCTACAACTCGCACAATAACAATATGTCCGTATTTTCTTTCATCTCCTACTACTCCTACTGCCTTGTCGTCTCCTACTGCAGCATAGGCTTGCCAAACTTTATTGTTCAAATTGGCTGCAATAATCTCATCTTCAACAATTTTACTGGCAAGTTTACAAATTTGCAACTTTTTCTCAGTTATCTCTCCAATTATTCTAACAGCAAGACCAGGTCCTGGAAATGGATGCCGATTTAATAGCTTATCAGGAACGCCAAGAATTTTGGCAACCTTTCTTACCTCGTCTTTATAGAGAAAACGCAATGGTTCCAAGACCTGCAGATTGAGCCAAGAAGGTAAACCTCCGACATTGTGATGTGTTTTTATTACTGCTGCCGGTCCCTTTGAAACACCGCTTTCTATAACATCTGGATAAAGCGTTCCTTGTGCTAGCCATTTGAAAGGTCCATTTTTTTCAGCAAACTCTGTAAATATGCGAACAAATTCCTCACCAACTAGCTTTCTTTTCTGCTCTGGATCTGTTACTCCTTTTAACCGTCCAAGAAATCTTTCTTTTGCATTGATGACTGCAAAATTTACTGCAAAATTGTTTTTGAACATGTCTTCTACCTCGTGTTCTTCATTTAATCTTAAAAGACCATTATCTACAAATACACATCTTAGTCGGTTTCCGATTGCTTTTTGAATCAAAAGTGCTGTTACTGTGGAATCTATTCCTCCACTAATACCGCAAATAACATTGCCATCTATTTTTGAAATTTCTTTAACGCTTGTTTCAATAAAATTTTCAATGGTCCAATCCTGTTTTGCTTTACATATATTTAATACAAAATTCTTGAGAATCTCGGTACCTCTTTCAGTATGAACTACTTCAGGATGAAACTGAATTCCATAGATTAGTTTTTGATTGTTTGCTATCGCAGCCGCATGAGAGCTTTCTGTATGACCTATCACCTTAAAATCATCTGGAATGTTCTCAGCTGCATCTCCATGACTCATCCACGCTCTTATTGACTTTCCCAGTCCGTGCAACAGATCTGAATCGTTGTCTATTATAAGAGAAGATGAACCATATTCTTTATTTGCATGTCTTACCTTACCTCCAAAATTATTTACAATCAACTGATGACCATAACATATCCCCAAAACAGGCAGACCGATATCAAAAATTCCAATTTCTGGTTTTGGAGAATTTGTATTGTAAACGCTAGCTGGTCCTCCGGAAAAAATTATTCCTTTTGGATTGATTTTTTTTATCTCTTCAAGGGACACATCAAAGGGTAAAAGTTCGGCATACACAGAAAACTCTCGAATTCTCCTACAAATCAGATGACTATATTGAGATCCAAAATCTAAAACTATTATTTTGTCCATAGCTTTACTTTTCAGTATTCTCAATCATGCGGGAAAATGACCACGATGCAGTGTTTATAATTTCATTTATTCTTTCACGTTCGCGATAGTTTTTAATCAAAATTTCTCTTATTTTGTTACCATCATTATTTATTATACAATTTATTACTGCATCTTCGGATATCTTTCCATTTTGCACATCAATATTGTCTTTGCTTTCCATCCCGCCAATTATTCTACCTAAAAAAAATGATTTGAATGGCTGCGTTTCAACATTTAATATTATTTCATCAGAGGGAATAATTGTTACCTCATCTGGAGTAACTTGTGCTGTTGCTAAAATCTTGTTATCTGCCCCTCTTTTAATTGGAATCATGATTTTTTCGGATTTTGTAGGGTTTTTTCTACTATCATTTTGAACCAGTGAAGAGGCCTTGCTAAAACTTGATTGTTTTATGACAGAATCTAAAACTGTTAGATTTTTTTTCAATCGCTCAATGTCTTTTTCATGTCTCTCAATTTCTTCGGAGATCCAGTCTTTTAACTCTAAAATATCTCTAATTTGTTCCTCAGAATGAGTCATGTTTTTTTAATATTATATGGATAATAAATATTAAAATGTAGACTGGATAGTCTTTTCGATATCTGCGTATCTTATTTTGGTAAAGCCTTTGATCGGTTTTGAAGTGGTGTATAACCCAGATGGGTTTTGTGTTGCAAGCCATTCTAAAAGAGCCTTTGCCATTTTGAGCTTTCTGATTTTGGTAGCTCTATCGTTAATTTTTGCCTTGGAATATTTTCCTATCTTATTTCCAAAATCCATGCCAAACAAAATAATTTTTCTAGCTCCAAAATATTTTGCTAAAAAAACACATCTATCACCATCTGTAAATCCACCAAAATTATGAATTTTCCCTATCGGTTTTCCTTCTGTGGTTCCTATACAATGTTTAAATTTTGATGCCAAGTCTAATTTTTCAATATTGTCTCCATGAGCATGTACTATCATAATCGACTTTTCACTTGATTTTTTCAAAAATTCATAATTTCCATCAAGATCAGTAACTACGATGTCTGGTTTGATCTTGTTTTCAATTAATGCTTGTGTTGCGCCGTCTGCAACAATCTTTACTACATTTTTATATTTTTTTAAAATTGGAATAGATCTAGTAAGCGAAGAACCAGCTCCAATGACAAATACAGTTTGGTTTAACATTTTTTCCAACTTCTCAATAGGAAAACTAGATTTTAAAATAGAATCTAGAATTCTAGCGGATTCTGTATCTTCTCTTCTGCTGTAATGAAATATTCTCAGTATTTCACAATATTTTTTTTCCCAACCTCTTGGTCTCATGTAAATCTAAATGTATGAGAGGTAAATCATAAACCATGTGAATAGACTAGGGCCCGTTTCTGTTGGAGGATCTAATCCTGTGCGAATAATGGGAATAATTAACGCCAGTCCCGAATCTTTTTTTAAAAAATCCGTAATAACAGATACCAAAAAACTAGCTCTAAAAATAAAGGACATGGAAGAACAAGGTGCAAATTTTATTGATATAGGTGGCATATCGACTGCGCCTTATCTGGAAACTTTGATTTCTAAAAAAACTGAGATAGAGCGAATAACTAGAGCAATCAAAGTCGCTCAAAAGGCATCAAATCTCCCTATCTCTGTTGACACTTGTCGAGCTGAAGTAGCAAAGGCTGCCCTTGAATTAGGAGTAGACATTGTCAATGATATTTCTGGATTAAAATATGATAATGAAATGAAAAATATAGTTGCAAAATTTAGTCCTTCTCTTATCTTATGTGCATTTAGCAAAAAAACAGTAAGAGGAGATCAAATAAAACAGGCACAAAATCTTATCCAAGAAAGTCTCGCAATAGCAAAATCTGCAAATATATCACTTCAGAAAATTGTCGTTGATCCTGCAATAGGATTTTTTAGAAGATCAGGAAAAAATAGTTTTTTTACAAAAATAAATTCTGATTGGGTAAAAAGAGATTTGTTAGTCCTAAATAATTTAGATATCATAAAACAAAAAAATCCAATACTTGTTTCTGTTTCAAATAAATCCTTTATTGGCAGTCTATTAAAAATAAAAGATCCAAATCAAAGACTATACGGATCATTAGCTGCTGAAGTTATAGCAGTCCTCAAGGGAGCAGATATCATTAGAACTCATAATGTGAAAGAAACCAGAGAAGCAATTGAACTTACGCAAAAATTGCATCCTAGGAACAAGAAAGGCTTATAACACAATTTCATACCACACTAGAAGGTTTAGTTGGATATACGAGAAGGATTAACGTTTGACGACGTACTCCTTGTTCCCAAACGATCAAGTATAGTTACTAGATCACAGACCAACTTGCAAACTAAATTATCAAAAAATATCTCACTAAATATTCCAATAATTAGCGCAAACATGGATACAGTAACAGAATCAGCCATGGCAGTTGCAATTGCTCATGAAGGTGGAATAGGAATAATACACAGATTTCTCACAATTTCCGAACAAGTAAATGAAGTGCTCAAGGTAAAGCGTTCTGGAAGTATTATTATCGAAAATCCGTATTTTATCAGAAAGGATCAAACTGTAGGTGAAGCAGTTGAATACATGAGAGAAAAAGGTGTCTCTGGCCTTTTAGTTACTGATGCTGAAACTAAAGTAGAGGGCATATTGACAAGGCGTGATATAATCATGCTTGATCCAGAGGATCAAAAAAAGCTTGTAAAAGAGGTCATGACAAGTGATGTGATTACGGCAAGATTTGGAATTAGTCCTGCTGAAGCTAAAGAAATTTTGCGGAAAAATTGTATCGAAAAATTACCTCTAGTAAACGAAAGAGGTCATGTAAAGGGGCTGATAACAAGTAAAGATATAATCAATGCAGGTAATTATCCAGCTTCTTCAAAGGACAAAAAAGGCAGACCGCTAGTTGGAGCTGCAGTAGGAGTCAAAGGTGATTTTATGGAAAGAACAGAGGCATTACTTGAAGCAGGTGCAGACATAATTGTAGTAGATATTGCACACGGACACAGTGATAATGCTCTAAACACAGTTCACGTTATCAAAAAAGCATTTCCAAATAGTGAGCTAATGGCAGGAAATGTTGCAACAGCTCATGGTGCTGAAGACTTGATCAAGGCAGGAGTTGATGCAGTTAAAGTTGGAGTTGGCTCTGGTTCAATATGCATAACTAGGGTGATAACAGGCTCTGGTGTACCGCAATTGACAGCAGTCCTTGATTGTGCAAAAATTGGCAAAAAATATGATATTCCGATAATTTCTGATGGAGGAATTAGAACCTCAGGTGATGCAACTAAAGCACTTGCTGCAGGGGCATCTACAGTTATGCTTGGCAGCATCCTTGGAGGAACCGATGAAAGCCCCGGTTTACCTGTAATGAGAAATGGCAAGAGATTCAAAATTTACAGAGGAATGGCATCATTTTATGCCTCACTTGGAAGAAAATCCAAAGAAACTGGTACTGTCTCTATGGGAGATGATCTTAATGATTATGTGGCAGAAGGAGTAGAAGCGATGGTTCCCTACAAGGGAAGTGTAACTGATATTATAAAACAATTAACTGGAGGAATACGTTCTGGCTTGAGTTATTGTGGTGCTAATAATATTGAACAAATGCAACAGAATGCAGAATTTATGAAAATGTCACGTGCAGGATTTGTAGAAAGTCAACCACATGATGTCGACTTGATGTAATTCATTAAATATCTTGTCAAGTTAAAATCAACATGTTTACTAAAAAAACTGTAATCGGAATAGGGATTGGCAGTCTTGCTGTTATATTGGGTAGTTATTTTCTTATCACAACTATTTCAACTAACGCTAATCAGGTTAACGACACTGTAGATTTTGGTAAAAGTGATGTATTTCGATTTGATGCGCAAAAACATTTTCATGAACAACTAGAAATCACTGGAAGTTCATTTCATGTAAAATTAAAATCGCCAACTGGTGGATTGCAAGTAGAAAATGATTTTAAAAAAGAAGCCAACTTTGATTGGGTTAGTCTTGAAGATGGACAACATTTTATTAATATAACAAACACTGGAGGTTCAACTCTTCATGTCTCAGGTACTCTTGAGGCGGTAACAAACCCGCTAATTTTCTTATCTCATTTAATTGTAATAACCTCTGGTGTATTAATAATCGGAATTAGCGCAGCTTTTTCAATAAGAAAACCACGAGGTTTTTAGATCAATTCTGCACGAGTATATGAACCAAGTATCTTGAGAAATATAGTGTCCTTTTTTATTTTTTCAAGCATCTCTTCAATATTAGAATCGTCTTGATTTCCCTCAAAATCAACGTAAAAGTTGTATTCCCAAGGAGTAGATCTTGTTGGGCGGGATTCAATTTTTGTCAGGTTTATTTTGTTAAAGTGAAATTTTTCAAGAATACTGTAAAGGGCACCTGGAACATGTTTTATAGAAAATATTATTGATGTCTTGTCTTTTGCAGTCTTTGATGGTTTTTTGTTGGCAAGAACTAGAAATCTAGTATAGTTATTCACATTATCTTCTATTCCTTCTTTTATCACGGGGACCTTGTAGATTTCTGCAGCATTTTTACTTGCAATGCATGATAAATTGTCCTTTTTTAATTCCAGTAAAATTTTAACACTTCCGGCAGTATCATACGTTGGTATTGATCTAAGCTTGTGTTCTTGGATAAATTTCCTGCACTGTCCAAGAGCTTGTGGATGTGAATATACAGTATCAATTTTTTCAAGATCATTAAATCCAATAAGGCAATGTTTTATCCTGTAATAGATTTCACCTATCACACTCAAATTGGTAGTTAAAAGAAGATCATAACTTTCACCTACACTACCTTCGAGTGAATTTTCAACGGGAAGTACTGCGTAATCTGATTTGCCTTGTTCTGTTGATTCTAAAACCTCATAAAAGGTTGGATAAGGAATTGTCTCTACATCTTTAAAAAAATGAATTGCAGCTCCTTCACTATAAGCGCCTTTTTCTCCCTGAAATGCTACTCTAGGCATTGTTTCTACTTGGAACCGAGTTTTATAAAATCGCTGTTCCCAAACTTTGTTGAGAGCTTTCTTTCTTCAATATACCCACAATCAACACATTTTACATTACCGCCTATAGTAACCACTTTACCTGCACACTTGTTACACTGTGTAAACAACACTCCAAGTTCTGGCTCGCTGATTGTTGCGTGAATGGCTCCATTAAGATGACTAATAACTTTGACAAGGACTATGTCACTGACTCTTGCAATGATTCTTTTTTTTGCTCCTTTTGCTTGACATATGCATTCAAGTCCAATGTGAGTTGGTTTTCCATTAATTTAAAGCACATCTTATT
>CAZHDX010000049.1:0-9349 GCA_964531195.1 uncultured Nitrosopumilaceae archaeon | reverse complement strand
ATGTCACAGATAATGATTAATTCTGCTAATCGACAAAAAATTACAACAATTTCTGGATCTTTGAATATTGTTTCAGAAAAAATTGAAATTGCCAATACGAAAGGCCTGAATTGTACCGATGAAGCAACGTATATTGCAGGAATTATTAATGCTGATTCAGATAATGGTATTGCACCAATAAACGGGGTTGGCGCAAATTCTTCAAGAACTCTGAGTAATTTTTCTGCTGAAACTATTGGAACAGATGCGGCAGAAATGTGTTTAAATTCTATAAATCCAGAAAGCTGCCAGTCAGAAACTTATAGTATCATTTTTGAACCATATGCCATTGGAGAAATGCTTGCCTTTGTTTTCTCACCAAACTTTAATCTAAAAACATATTCAGAAAAAAGAAGTTGTTTTTCTGATAAATTTGGTACAAGGATTGCAAATGAAAAATTCAATCTGATAGATGATCCACACTATCCAGATGGTATAGGCAGTAAACCCTTTGATGACGAAGGAGTTCCAACCCGGCCTCAATATCTGATTAAATCAGGTATCTTTACAGGAATGTTTTCTGATTCATTTTATGCATTCAAAGAAAATATGGAATCCAGTGGAAATGCTAACAGGATGGGAGAACCAATGGGAAGAGATGCACAACCTATTCCATTTCCTTCACCTCATAATTTGAGAATAGATGGAGAGGGAATAAAAAAAGAAGAGATGATAAAAAATACAAAAAAAGGATTGCTTGTAGGACGACTATGGTACACATATCCTGTAAATCCAGAAAGAGGTGATTTTTCCACTACTGCAAGAAGTGGAATTAGAATAATCGAAGACGGAATCATAAAAAAGCCAGGCAAGTCTGTTCGAATTGTTCACAATCTTCTTACATTACTAGAGAACATTTCTGAAATAGGAACTGATACAAAAAATGTATTGCCATGGCATTCGCTTCCATCAATAACTCCTTCTCTTAAAGTGGATGGAGTTAAAGTAATTCCAATTTAAAGTGAAGGTAGGACAAACTGGAATCCAATGCCTATACCGTATAAAATTAAAAGCATGATTCCACTTTTTAGACCAAGTTTATTTCTAAACATAGGAATAAGAGCTATGATTGTGATTGCTGTCACCAGTATCATCTGTTCTTCTAATAATGTAGTATTTTGTATTTTTGTTGTAAATCCTTGATATGCCATTGCAGCAAAAACTGCAACCGCTAAAAGTAATGTGTTGTTTAAAATTTTAGAGCCTAAAACATTTGCCACTGCAATTGATGCTCCGTTTGCTCCCTTTCGTGCCAAAAGAATCATCGATATTTTTTCAGGCATTTCTCCTGCTATAGGACTAATTATCACTGCAAGCATGACTACTGAAACACCGCTATCCAATGCAAGTCCTTCTAAAGAATGTACAAATGGCTCAGCTCCTATGAAAATGCCAATTGTTCCAGCTATGAAAAGTATCATAGAGCGTCCAAAATGTTTTTTTGATTTTATTATTTCTGGTGCCGCATGAAGCTCGTATCCAAGCACTTCTTTTTTCTTTTCTTGTCGCATCTCACGAAATGCTAGATACAAATATACACCAAAAAATGCTGTGAATATTGCTGCGTCAATAACATCATATCCATCAACAAATAACATGGCACCTACCACAGCTGTTATTACGAGAAGAATTTTATCAAGCTTGAATTGCTGCACATCAACAAATTTCTGTGGTGCCTTTGATAGCTTTGAAGTCGCAATAATTAACATTATGGCAAGACCAAGTGTCATCATAAAGAGATTACTTCCAAGTGCAGAGCCTATAGCTGTTCCATATGAGCCATGATTTGCAGCTGCTACCACAATTGCAATTTCAGGAAGTGTTGTTGCAATGCTAAGTAGAGTTCTGCCAACAAATCTTCCTCCCCACCTTTCTGCAAGATGTTCTGCTCCGTCAGAAAGCAACCAACTAGCAAAGATTAGTTCACCTAGCCAACCTAACATTAAAAGTAAATTTTCTGCCAAGATCCTAATCTCTACTTTTTCAAATTACTACAGACCATTATCTAGAAACATCACTACTCTTTTACAATTATCATAGTCAAAGTAGACTTTATTCCATCCAGCTTTCTGATCTTTGTTGTGATAGTTTCACGCAAAACCTCCATCGAGTCTGCTTCTAATTCCATTAGAATGTCATATACACCATAAACTGGATAGACCTCTTTGATATTTGGAATTTGCTTTAATTCCTTTACAATTTGATTTTCTTTTCCAAGCTCTGCGTTCATCAGTACAAATGCGCTATGCATATGGAATTTCATATCATCTTGAATAAAAACAGATTGAATTTGTTGAAAAAAAGCTCTTATCAAGCTCAAAAAAATTCCTAGTTAAGATTATTAAGGTAAGGTACCGTACCTATACCGTAATATGAGAACAAGAATGACCTACATTCCATTAGAGGTGGCAGACCAATTTTCGGATTTTATAATCAAACGAGACGAACAAGTCCTAGATTCAGTAAAGGCGCGTACACGTGATTTTAGTACTATATCTCTTCTAAAGTTATTATACCAACTACGGTGCAATCAGATGACTTTTTCCGATCTCTATATAAAGTCAAATATCAGAATGAAAAAATCATTTCTTAATTATTTACATCTTTGCGTAAAATACAACTTTATCACAAAAATGCCTGTAGGATCAAATACGGTATATTCTATAACTGACAAAGGTAGAACTATGCTAGATCGTTTTATGCAGAAAAGTAATTAGTTAGAAAGATTTCAAAAAAGAACAGATTGAATTCTTTTCCTGAAGCAGAAATATACGAAATAAAAAAAATAAAATTAAACACACCTATAATTTTCGCAGGCTTTGTAGGAGCAGGATTGGTGGGATCAATAGCTGCAGGATATATAATTGAAAAATTAAAGATGAAAGAAATCGGTTATCTGCGTTCAAAATATCTTCCTCCTGCCACAGTTTTTATTCAAGGCAGACTGCGACATCCTTTTCGTTTTTATTCAAATAAAAGTCGCACCATTTGTGTCATAATATGTGAAATCACACTAAGATCAGAAGGACTCTATACGATTGCATCTGCGATTCTAGATTGGAGTGAAAAAAACGGATCAAAGGAGATAATTATCTTAGATGGTGTTGCAAGTAAAGAAAATCATGATCAAAAAGCATTCTGTGCTGCAGAAGAGGATCTTTGCAGAATATTCACAGAGAAGGGAATCAATATGATTCCGCAGGGATTTGTGACAGGAATACCTGGCGCAATTTTAAATGAATGTTTACTACGCAAGATTCGTGGGGTCACTTTACTTGTCCGAGCTGATCCACAAAAACCAGATCCACTTGCAGCTGCAACCCTTGTGGAAGCTGTAAATCGAGCTTATCAAACTGACATAAATACAAAAGAGCTAAGAGAACAAGAACAACAGATTGGTTCTGATTTTATGGCACTCTCAGAAAAATATTCTGAAGCAAGAAAAGTAGAGACTAATCTCTACATGTGATTAAATCAATAATATATCATATTTAATTTATAATAGATACAAATTCTTTTATCCATAGCAAATCGAGTTGAATTATTGGGTAATACTTACAAGGATGCTGGCATTGACATTAAAAAAATAAAACAAAGTCAGGCCACGATTGGCAGGTTAATAGCATCAACCCACAAGTTGCAAAAAAAAATCCAAGTAAGATCAGGATTTGGTCATTACGCAGGAATTGTTGAAATCCCTGGTGGAAAACTTTTAGCAACCCATACAGACGGTGTAGGTACCAAAGTCATAATTTCACAATTGATGAAAAAATATGATACTATAGGAATTGACTGCATAGCTATGAATGTAAATGACATCATCTGCACTGGAGCTGTTCCGATATCTTTTGTAGATTATATTGCGGCAAACAGAAATGAACAAGACATTTTTAAAAAAATTGTTCAAGGTCTGGTAAAGGGAGCCAAAAAAGCCCAAGTTCCAATAGTAGGAGGCGAGACAGCTATCATGCCAGATGTGATCACTGGAAAAGATTTCATGTTCGATCTTGCTGGGATGGTTGTTGGGATTTTAGAAAAACAAGATATGATTTTAGGTAATGCAATAACTTCTGGAGATGTAATTATCGGAGTTCAAAGTAGTGGGCTGCATTCTAATGGTTATTCACTTGCAAGAAAAGTTCTGCTCTCGAAATATTCCTTAAAGGATAAAATCAACGGGTTAGGAGTGTTAGGCGAGGCTCTTTTAGAACCAACTGAGATCTACGTCAAACCTGTTCTTGAAGCAATTAAAGAATACAATATTCATGGTCTTGCACATATAACAGGAGGCTCTTTCACAAAGCTCTTGAGATTAAAAAAAACTGGATATCTATTGGACAATATGCCAGATCCCCCCAAACTATTTCAATTAATTGAAAATGAAGATGTCTCAAAAAAAGAGATGTACAAGACTTTCAATATGGGTATTGGATTCTGTCTCGTAGCGCATGAAGAGGATGAGGAATTGATTAATGAAATATTCAAAAGACATGGTTTGAAGAGTTGGCAGATAGGGAATATAATAGAAAAAAAGGGCGTTTTTGTAGATTCTCTTAGAATTGCTTGAAATAATGATTTTCATTATTAAAAAGTAGGATTAGCTCAAAACGCGACATATGAACAATTATCATTTAATAGCCATTTTTTATTCTAAATAACGATGCAAAAAACAGAAGTAAATTTTGAGGAGGCCTGTTTAGAAATCTCAAAAAACCTGCTCGATATATCAGAACCAACTCCCCAAGATGTAAAAAAAGAGATAAAAAAAATCTGTACAAAATATTCTTTGAAAAGAATTCCTAGAAACTATGAAATACTTGCTGAGGCAAGTGGATTAGAATTTATCAAACTGCAAAAGGCGTTAATCCGAAAGCCAATAAAAACTGCCTCAGGAGTTGCTGTAATTGCCCTTATGCCAAAACCATATGCATGTCCTCATGGAAGATGCACGTATTGTCCAGGGGGGATAGAATACAATTCGCCAAATAGCTACACTGGATTGGAGCCTTCAACACAAAATGCAATTGCTAACAATTATGATCCAAAAAAGCAGATAATTGACAAGCTTGATCATTTACTAACTTATGGACATGATATTTCAAAGCTTGAGCTTGTGATAGTGGGCGGAACATTTCTGTTTATGCCAAGAGATTATCAGATAAATTACATAAAATCATGTTTTGATGCATTAAATGGATTTGAGTCTGCTGACTTGGAATCTGCAAAAAAAAATAATGAATTAGCAAAGATAAGAAATGTTGGTTTTACAATAGAAACAAAGCCTGATTTTTGCAAAAAAGATCATGTTGACTGGATGCTTGAATATGGAATTACAAGAGTCGAAATTGGAGTCCAAACCCTGAATGAAGATGTCTACAGGATTGTAAATAGAGGACACAACCTCAATGATGTGATAGAATCATTTCAAATTGCAAAGGATGCGGGGTACAAAATTGTGTCTCACATGATGCCAGGATTGCCAATCATGACTCCTCAAGCAGACATTAATGATTTTAAAGAAATCTTTGACAATCCTGCATTTAGGCCAGATATGCTAAAAATATACCCAACTCTTGTTTTAGAAAACACACCACTTTACGATTCTTTCAAGCAAGGCAACTATCAACCATATTCAGATAAAGAAATGATAGAAGTACTTACGGAAATTAAGAAAATGGTTCCACGATGGGTAAGAATAATGAGGGTGCAAAGAGAGATCTCATCGGATCAGATTATTGCAGGACCTAAGCTTGGAAATCTTCGTCAAATAGTCCAGCAGAATCTAAAAAAACTAAACATAACTTGCCGATGTATAAGATGTAGAGAAGCAGGACTTTCTGAAAATTCTATTGATCTTGGTGACCTGAAGTTAAACAGAGAAGAATACGAATCGTCTGGAGGTTATGAGACATTCTTATCTTTTGATGATCCTAAAGACAGAATTTTTGGATTTTTGAGACTAAGAAAGCCAAGTGATAAAGTGCACAGACAAGAAGTAGGAAAAGAAACTTGTATTGTAAGGGAAATTCATGTTTACGGGAAATCATTAAAACTTGGAGAACGAGACAAGTACAGCGTTCAACATTGGGGGCTTGGCAAAAATCTCATGGCAGAAGCTGAAAAAATTTCAAAAGAAAAATTCGATGCAAAAAGATTGCTTGTAATTAGTGCAATAGGTACAAGAGAATATTACAAAAATTTAGGCTATTCTCGTTTGGGACCATACATGTCAAAGGATTTGACATAATGGAAGAGCAGAAAATTATCGGTAAAGGAACATGGATAGACAAGTTAGCTGACGAACTATTGCAAAGAGAGAAAACACTTGGCCGCAGTACTGATTTGATAAGAGTTGAGAGCGGATTAGGAGCATCCGGCATTCCTCATATTGGAAGCCTAGGTGATGCCGCACGAGCATATGGCGTTAAGCTTGCTTTAGAAAATTTTGGCTTCAAATCTGAGCTAATTGCATATTCTGATGACCTTGATGGTTTAAGAAAGATTCCAGAAGGATTTCCAGATTGGCTAAAAGACCATGTTGGTAAACCAGTATCTTTTATTCCAGATCCCTTTAACTGCCACGACTCTTATGGCGCTCACATGAGCAGCCTACTGTTAGATGGATTAGACAAACTCGGAATAAAATACAAATTCCAACGAGCTATGGATACTTACAAAAATGGTCTTCTAAAAGACCAGATTCACATCATTTTGCAAAATAGCAAAAAAATTGGCGCAAAGATTGCAGAACTTGTAGGACAGGAAAAATATCAAGAAACTCTTCCTTACTTTCCGGTTTGTTCAAACTGTGGACGACTCTATACTGCTGTGGCTTATCAATATTTAGAAGATGAAAAAAAAATAAAATACAGATGCGAAGATACTACAATTGGTTCTAAAATTTTAGAAGGTTGTAAACATGAAGGAATTGCAGATATTACAAAAGATTTGGGAAAGCTTGCATGGAAAGTAGAATTTGCAGCAAGATGGCAAGCATTTGATATCAGATTTGAAGCGTATGGAAAGGACATTATGGATTCTGTTAAAGTTAATGATTGGGTAGCTGGTGAAATATTAGATTTTCCACATCCTCACCACATTAGATATGAGATGTTTTTAGATAAGGGTGGTAAAAAAATTTCAAAATCTCTTGGTAATGTAGTAACATCACAAGCTTGGCTAAAGTATGGTTCGCCAAAATCGATCCTACTTTTATTATACAAAAGAATTACAGGAACACGCGAAGTTGGATTTGAAGACATACCGGCATTAATGGATGAATACAATGAACTTGAGAATATCTATTTTGGGAAGACGAAACTTGATAATGATGCAAAGCTTTCAAGAACAAAAGGTCTATACGAATATGTAAATCTCTTTAGTGTTCCAAAATCTCCCACCCCTTACGTCAATTACAGACTACTAGTACAGCTTTGCGCCATATTCAGAGAAAATAGAAAACCTATGGTAATTAAAAAATTAACAGATTATGGAACTATAAAGGAATCAGATCTTAATATTGAAAATCTTATCGATTTAGCAGGTAATTACGCAGACGATTTTGACAAGCCAACAAAAGTGGAAATACAAATTGATGAGATAACAAAAAAATCACTAAAAGAACTTGCAGGATTACTTTCGTCAGATGGTGAACTATTAGACCTTCAAAACAACATATATCAAATTGCAAAAAACAATGGAATTCAACCAAAAGATTTTTTCAAAACGCTATACCAAATAATTATTGTATCAGATCGCGGTCCAAAAATAGGCCCATTTATTCTTGACATAGGTAGAAAAAAAATTGCGCAAATGCTTTCAGAATATCTTTAGATAATGGCGCACAACGAACACAACAAACACAAAAGTGGTGGATTAATATTAATTGTAATAGGAATTTTGATTTTTATTTTTGCCCCATCATATTTTAGCAAAAATTTTACAGAAGGAATAGCTGTTATAATAGCAGGATTTGTGTTAGGAGGAATTGGTTTCTACATTACTTTTTTGAAAAAAAAGAAAAAACAATAAAAAAGTTCTGACAAAACACAAAAAACAAGTTAAAAGGAATGATTTTCATAGTACAAGTAAAAATGAATATCAATGGGATTAATTAAGCGCTCAAAAAAGAAGCATGATACACCTCATGATAAGGAAGAAAACGCAGAGGTAACAATTTTAGAAAGAACTGAGAACGAAACAGGTCAAAAAATAAAAGATAAGATAAAAAAAGAAATCCAAGCAAGTGAAGATGAATTTAAAATAAAATTTAATCAACTAGAAGACTTGAAGAAGGAATATAATTTATTAGCAAATGAATCAACAAAAGCTAAAGAAGAATTAGAAATTATCAAAACCAATACTTCTAAATCTAGAGCAGAACATCAATCCATATTAAAAGAAATTCAAAAAGCCAAATCAGAGCTTGTAGCAATAAATTCAGAATATAACAAAAATGAAATCGAGGCGATTAAAGAAAAAATAACCTCAGCAAGAAAAGAATTGCTCGATATTGCTTCCAAAAAAAGTGAACAAATATCAGAATTAGAAAGCTTGCAGTCAAAGATAACGCCTCTGAAAGAAGAATTTAACGAATTAAATTCAAGGATAGTCGATGCAAAATCCGAGATTGATTCTCTATATTCTCAAATTGAATCAAAAAGAAAAGAATTACTGATAACAAGGAAGGAACTTGAATTTATTGAAAAAGAATTGGGATCGGTTGGAAGAAGCGGGAATGAAGATACTAAAAAAAAAGTCGAAGCTGCTGGGAATGTTGTTGCGTCAATAAATGCAAAATACGATTCCGTAAAAAAAGAATTAGAGGTATTAAGGATAGCACATGATAGATTAAGAGAAGAATACGATGTCGTAAAATCAGAGTTAGAAGGTCTTAAAACCGAACAGAGTTGATATGGAATAATTTCATCCATATCTGCTTATTTTAGACACAATAATTTAGAGATATTTGGAGTCTAACATTAAACTTTTTAAAATATGTTTTATGACAATTAACTGATGAATGAGGCATATGTATTGTTAAATGTGGATTACAAGTATCAAAAAAATATTATAGAGCAGGCAAAGAAAATCCAAACTGTAAAAGCTGTTAAAACCACTTATGGGATATACGACATTCTAATTATATTAGAATCAGACAATATGCAAGAATTAAAAACTGCAATAGATGTGAATTTGCATAATCTTGATGGTATCAACAATCTCACTTCACTCATCACTGTAAGTTAATTTGGTTCAAGAATTTGAAATAATCATAGTAGGAGGTGGACCGGCAGGCCTGTCTGCAGGA
>CAZHDX010000048.1:0-9379 GCA_964531195.1 uncultured Nitrosopumilaceae archaeon | reverse complement strand
CATATGCGTTTAAGTTATTGTTACAAGAAATGATGAGCTTAGATGTAGCTCCACGACTTTTGATAAAGGAGAAAGTGTAATGGCTCTTGAAACTATAAAAATAATTGATGGGATTAAATTTTCGGTATGGTCTCCCACTGAAATTCGGAAATATTCGGTTGCAGAAATTACAGCTCCTGAAACCTACGATGAAGATGGAATGTCTGTTCAGGGAGGACTTATGGATGGTAGACTTGGAACACTTGAACCAGGACAAAAATGCGTTACTTGTGGTAATACTGCTGCAAGATGCCCAGGGCACTTTGGTCACATTGAACTTGCTGAACCTGTATTACATATTGCATTTATTGATAATATTTACAAACTTCTTTTGACAACATGCAGATCATGTGCACGACTCAAAATCCCATCAGAAGAACTTGATGAGTATCATAGAATTTTAAACAAAGAAGCAGCATTTACTGTCATATCTGTTAAACATATCCCAGATCAAATTATTGAGAAAGCAAAAAAAGAAAAAACGTGTCCACACTGTGGTAAATCCCAATATGACCTCATTTTTACCAAACCAACAATCTTTATTGAAAAAACAGAACTCGGAGAAAACAGATTACTTCCCATAACAATTAGAGAAAGATTTTCTCATATGATTGATGATGATTTAAAACTTTTGGGATATGATCCAACAACTGCAAGACCTGAATGGTTTGTGCTCCAAGTTTTACCTGTTCCTCCTGTAACTGTGAGACCATCAATTATTTTAGAAACAGGAATAAGATCAGAAGATGATTTAACGCACAAACTTGTCGATATAATAAGAGTTAACCAGAGATTAAAAGAAAGTAAAGAGGCAGGAACTCCCCCATTAATTGTTCAAGATCTTGTGGATTTATTACAATATCATACAACAACTTATTTTGATAATGAAGTCTCTGGAATACCGCAAGCTCATCACAGATCAGGTAGACCGCTTAAAACTTTAACGCAAAGATTGAAAGGAAAAGAAGGGAGATTTAGAGGTTCACTTTCGGGAAAAAGAGTTGATTTTTCTAGCAGAACAGTAATTTCACCCGATCCTAGCCTTGACATCGCTGAAGTTGGTGTTCCCGAGTCTGTAGCATTAAAACTAACCATACCTGAAATAGTTACTGAATGGAATATTGAAAGATTAAAAAAACTTGTAATAAATGGGCCAAACAAATTTCCTGGAGCAAATTATATTGTTAGACCAGATGGAGTAAAAATTCGACTTGATTTTGTTGAAGATAGAGAAACCATAGCAGCTAATATCGAAATTGGCTATCTCATAGAAAGACATCTGTCAGATGGTGACATAGTGATGTTCAACAGGCAACCCTCTTTGCATCAAATGTCTATTATGGGTCATTACGTTAAGGTCTTACCAGGTAAAACTTTTAGATTACATCCATCGGTTTGTCCTCCTTACAATGCAGATTTTGATGGCGATGAAATGAATTTACATGTTCCACAAAGTGAAGAAGCTAGGGCTGAGGCAATTCTTTTGATGCGAGTACAAGATCAGCTAATTTCGCCAAGATACGGAGGACCAATAATTGGTGCTTTACGTGATTTCATCACAGGCGCCTACCTGTTAACAAAGGATGGAACAGCTCTTACAGCACAAGAGTTTGCAAATTTGGCATCGATTGCAGGATACGATGGAATTCTACCTGAACCTGAGGTTAAAAATAAGAATGGTTCACTTTATACAGGAAAGCAATTATTCTCGCTTTTCATGCCAAAAGATTTCAACTATGTTATTACCTCTAAATGGTCAAAGGGGACAAAAGGACCTACAAAAGATGTTGTAATAAAAAATGGACAACTGATCAAAGGTGTAATTGATAAAGCATCAATTGGTGCCGAGGAACCAGATAGTGTTCTTCATAGAATTACAAAGGATTATGGTTATGATGAAGCAAAGAAATTTCTTAATGCCATCTTAGTAATGTTGAAACAATTCATCACCCATTATGGTTTTAGCTACGGGTACTCTGATCTTGAACTTTCTCAAAAAACGAGAGAAAATATTTTAGGCGGAATACAAGAAACATATGATAAAGTTTATGATCTTATCTCTCAAGCAAAGAAAGGAACTCTACAACTTAGCAGAGGTCTTTCTGCAGAAGAAGCCTTAGAAGCATACATAGTCAATGAATTATCGAAAGCAAGAGATAGAGCTGGGAGCACTGCTGATAAATCATTTGATGAAACAAACGCAGGAAGAATAATGGCAACCACTGGTGCTAGAGGATCCTCTTTAAACATTGGACAGATGGCAGGTGCTTTGGGTCAACAATCAATTAGAGGAAGACGAATCAATAAAGGATATAATAACAGATCTCTTCCGCACTTTAAAGAAAATGATACAAATCCTGACTCAAGAGGTTTTGTAAAATCAAATTATCGTGATGGCCTTTCTACTCTCGAGTTTTTCTTTCATGCAATGGGAGGACGCGAGGGTCTAGTAGATACAGCTGTTAGAACTCAACAAAGTGGATATATGCAACGAAGATTAATCAATGCACTTGAACATCTAAAGCTAGAATATGATGAAACAGTAAGAGATCCACATGGTCATATTATACAGTTCTTGTATGGTGAAGATGGAATTGATGTAGCAAAAAGTGATCATGGTGAAGCATTTAGAATTCAACGATTGATAGAATCTGAAACAATTATTGATACCGGTAAAAAAGCAACAAAAGAAGAAATTACAGAATTAGCTAATAAATATACAAAGACGTTTAATCCAAGATTAATTCAAATTGTTCACGATGCCTTACTTGAATCAAAATTAAGCAAAGAAGGAGTAGAAAAAGTTTGTAAGAAGGCATTAGAGTTGTACGAAAATGCCAAAGTAGAACCTGGGCAGGCTGTAGGAATAGTTACTGCCCAGTCTATTGGTGAGCCTGGTACTCAGATGACATTGAGAACATTCCACTTTGCTGGAATTAGAGAAAGAAATGTGACTTTGGGTCTTCCAAGATTAATCGAACTTGTAGACGCACGCAAAAAACCAGTAACGCCTACAATGGATATCTATTTAGAGGAAAATCACAAAAAATCTAAAGAAAAGGCAATAAAGGTCGCTCGTGAAATCTTGCATACAAAAGTCAGCGCATTAATAACCAGCACTGAGACTGATTATTCTACTAAAATCAAACTGAATTTAAACACTGACAAGCTTAGAGAAAGAGCATGTACCATCGCTGACGTAGAAGATGCATTACAATCGGCAAAAAAGAAATTTGAAATAGAGATTAGTGGAAATTCAATTACACTTACGCTTGCAGAAGAATCTGATGCACAAACCGTTTTAGCAATGAGAAACAAAATACTTGGTACTAAGGTAAAAGGTGTAGCTGATGTTGAAAGAGTTACAATAGTACAACAAGATGATGAATGGGTAATACAAACATCGGGATCTAATATTGCAAAGGTTTTTGAAATTGATGGTGTTGATATTAAAAACATAAGGACAAACAATGTTTTTGAAATTGCAAGTACATTAGGAATTGAAGCTGCTCGAAATGCCTTGATAAATGAACTTAGCTCCACGCTTGAGGATCAAGGATTAGAAGTTGACATTAGATACATCATGCTGGTTGCCGATCTAATGTGTTCCAGAGGATATATGCAACAAATTGGAAGACATGGAATTGCTGGAACAAAAACAAGTGTACTTGCGAGAGCCGCTTTTGAGATTACTGTGCCAACAATTGCAGAAGCAGCGTTAACTGGCGAGATCGAACAATTAAAAGGTGTAACTGAAAATGTAATTGTTGGTGGAAATATTCCTGTAGGAACTGGAACAGTAGATCTTTACATGAAGGTAATTGAAGATGGTTAAACTTTTAGAAAAAATAATTAAAGATGCAATGGAAGATGAGAATTGTTCTATCGGAACAAAAGAGGTAATAAATTCAATAAAAAACTCCAAATTAATAATTCTGTCTAACTCTATTCCGAAAAAAACATTTCAAGAGATAGAAGAATCATCAAAATCTTCTAAAACTCCTACTTTAAATTTTAAAGGTTCATCTGTGGAGCTTGGGCGACTTTGTGGTACACAATTCCGAATCTCTGCTATTTCAATTAGAAAAATAAGTGAAACAAATCTCAAAACACTTATGAAAGAGGCTGAAGAGGAGTCACAAGAATAAATGTTTTATTTTTACATGAACCTTTATGAAGATTTAAATGTCCCACACAGAGATCGAGCTTAAAAAGGCAAAAACATGACGGAGACAATCAAATTAACAACTGATCAAATAAAACTAATGTCATTATTTCAAAACATTACTGGTGCAACAGCTCGGGATTGTATAGAAGATGAAAAACTTGATAGGGTAATATTTGTTGTAAACCCAGGTAAAATGGGTCTAGCCATAGGCAAAGGAGGAACAACAATACGAAATCTTCAAAACGTGGTAAAGAGAAATGTTGAGCTAGTAGAGTACTCTGATGATCCATCAGAATTTCTCAAAAATATGTTAAATCCAAAACTTGTAACAGAAGTCAAGATAAACAAAAGATTAGATGGTTCTATGCAAGCGATAGTTTTAGTTGATGCTAAAAAAAAGGGCATTGTAGTAGGTCGTGAAGGACGTAATGCAGAAAAGGCAAGACTTCTTGCAAAAAGATACTTTCAAATTTCAAGTGTTCTGATTCAAAGTCCTGAAAAAATATTGGAGTAAAAAATGGCAAAATCCCCACTAGGTCTATTTTCAGGAAGAGTTCTAAAGGATAAAAGAAAAAAACAGCGATGGTCTATTGGCACTTACAAAAGAAGGAATTTAGGCCTTGACAAAAAGGCAAGTCCATTAGGGGGAGCACCACAGGCTCGTGGAATAGTATTGGAAAAGGTTGGTATAGAAGCAAAGCAGCCAAACTCTGCGGTTCGAAAATGTGTTCGTGTTCAACTTATAAAAAACGGAAAAACTGTTACTGCATTTTTACCAAAAGATGGAGCAATGAATTTTGTTGATGAACATGATGAAGTCCATGTTGAAGGAATGGGCGCATCTATGGGAGGTGCAATGGGCGATATTCCTGGTGTAAGATGGAAGGTATTCAAAGTAAACGGCACATCGTTAAAAGAGCTAGTTTATGGTAAAAAAGAAAAGCCTAGGAGATAGAAATGACTGAAACTGAAAATCTTTTACTTTTTAGAAAATGGGATCTTTCGAAAATCAATATAAACGATCCTGGCTTAAAAAACGCTATTTCAGTAAATAACACTATCATCCCATTAACCTTTGGCCGTTCTGCATTGAAGAGATTTAACAAGGCCGAAGTCAATATTGTAGAAAGACTTGCAAACAAGCTTTTACATTTTGGAAAAAGATATGCAAAAAATACTGGTAGAATGGGTGGTAAGAAAACCAGATCAATAAAAACAGTCAAAGCAGCATTAGACATCATGCATCTTAAGACTGGCAAAAATCCTATTGAGATTCTTGTTCGTGCAATTGAAAATTCTGCTCCAAATGAGGATACTACAAGAATAGTTTACGGTGGAACTGTTTATCATGTATCTGTAGATGTAGCTCCCCTTCGAAGAGTAGATCTTGCCCTAAGATTTATTGCAGAAGGAGTAAGAGATGCTTCATTTTCAAATCCAAAAGCGATAGAAGAAAATCTTGCAGAACACCTTATTCTTGCTTCAATAAATGATATGAACGCTCCTTCAGTAAAAAAGAAAAATGAACTTGAAAGAATAGCAATGGCGTCTAGATAGAACTTTTTAAAATCAAAAAGTAGCCCGAGGCAGATTCGAACTGCCGTCCCCAGGTTTCCTCTCGTAAGATCCAGAGCCTGGAATCCATAGCCCAAAATTTGTTTGGCCACTAGACTATCGGGCTACTGAAACAATTGTCATTATCTGAGAATATAATTATTTGGTGTTTGTTTCGCGTATAGCTGCTGCATAATCACAATCAGCTTTCAATCTCATGTAAGGAATTAATCTATAATGAATTGAATAAAGCTCATTTTCTTTGTAAAGAATTCCTTTTAACAAAAGTGATACAAAACCACCAGCAATTCTTGATGGTGGTACGTCTAGATTTTTACAAACATTATCGCGCTTTTTTTTGTACTGCCTTGCAGTAAAACTAGTGCTATTAAGCTCTAAAATTAATGGCCACATAACCTTTTCCCAAACAAATCTTCGGTTTTGAGTTGCAGAAGCATATTTTCCTTTTTCACTTAGCATTAATAACATTCAAAAGTTATACTTGTAATTTATTGGTTGATGCATAAAGAACTTCAGGAATCGCTTGAACTTTTATCAAAAAATTGGGATATTGATCCAATCATTCAAGATTTTATTTTGGGAAAACGAAATGATGTTTCAGATTTTACTATTAAAATTAAAAATGTCATCTTTCATATTCCATTTCTTACTAAAGAAGAAAAATTTGTTCTTTGGAAATGCTATTGGCCTGACTGTCATAATTGTTGTGATAGACAAGGTAGATTACCACTTACATCTGCTGATCTGATCGTAATTGGAAAGGGATTGAAATATCAAAAGGTTTCAGATTTTATAAAAAATGAAACAAACATTGCTACATGGACAGAGAAAGGACCTACAGGCAGCAATGTCACAATGACGATGATAACTTTAAAACGAAAAAAAGACGAAACAGAGATTGATGACGGAACTCATATTTCGTGTAGATTTTTAGATAAAAATGGATATTGTGGGCTGCATCCTAACAGACCTGGAGTTTGTTACCTTTATCCATTCTCATCTTGGCTCATAAACGAGAAAGGAAGAGTTCGAGTACATGCAAGCTTTCAGCTTACAGGTGATTGTCCAGGTTTTTATCTTTCAGATTCGATTGAGGAGATGAAAAGTATACTCTCAGATTATTCTAAAATAATCTATGATTATAACATGGCATCGAATCGAACATTTCGAGAAGATCTTGGATTTATTTCTATGATACCTTAAGCCCTTGCGACTTTCATCATATCGGTCATTTTAATTTCCATGCCAAATCTTTGCTCATTTTTTTTCATATATCTGTAAATCGAAATGAGATCTACAAAGCTTTTGATCATACCAAATTTGCTATCCATCTTGTTCCTAACAAATGCAAGTACTTTTGGATAGATGGCAAATTTTTCTAAAACTTTCTGTCTGTATCTTTGATTATTTCCAATGTTTTCAATAAATATGTCCGCGCAAGTCATGCTCGGAATTATTCCTTCTCCTAAAAGTGGATAAACCGTTCCAATTGATTCACCAACACCGACTACTTTTCCATGATAAAAAGGCTCACAAAGATCAGGGGTTGCAAGACGAATTGGCCTGCCTACTTTTTTTATTATCTTTCCGCCATATTTTTTTAGAAAAGCATCAGTTTCTTCTACATGGTTTCGATTTTTATCACCTGCACCAATATGAGCTAATTTGTCCCCTAACGGGAAATACCAAAAATATCCACTTATAGAAGAAAATGGCTTTAGATAAAAATCATCAAATGGAACTTTATCTTCATATTGAACTTTATATTGAAAGGTAGGTAGGTAGAAATCTTGAACAATTTTTGGAAGATACATTCTATAAAATCCTGTGGCGTCAATAATAAGATCAAATTCTGATTCTAAATCTGCTAACTTGGGCACAGAATTATAGAAGATTTTGCAATCTTTAGACATGTCTTTAATGAGACCAATCTTATCATATGTGCAAAGACCCATCAGTTTTATGTTAAATCGTTGGGAATTCATATCAATATACATATTTTTTCCATCATGAATCAAATAATCATTAAAATCAAGATCACATTTTTTAGCAAATTCGTGCATTGGACCTTTTGTGGTACCCCATGCACATATGGAATCATGGTTTTCTTTTGATGATCTTTCAAATCCAACTACCTCGTGTTCTTTTTTTAATCTCGAAAGAAGATATCCGCCAGCAACTCCAATGCCTATTACTGCTATTTTCATTTAAAACTTAATTCAGAATTACCTAATAAAAAGATGTGTAGCGATATCTAATATTTTATTCGATAAGTATGGCAGGTTTGAAGGGTCTTGCAGTTTTTGCTTTATTTTTAGGATCGTATTTTTGTGAATCTGTTTCTTCAAAAACTTCCAGCCTGACACCAAACTCTTTTTGTATCAACGAATCCATCTCTAAGAGAATTTTTTTTTCTTCAAGAAGGGTAGATTTTGATTTGAGGTTTCGTGACTCTAATGGTTCAGATAATATGTCATTAACAGTTTTTTTTACAAAATCAGGATCTTTTTTTACACCTTCAGTTTCTTTATCTGTAATTAGAGATTTAATCAAATTTCCTATATTGACTTCTCCTTTGATAACATTTGAAAGAATTTTTTTATATGCTTTTATTTTCCAAGGATCAGAAGTATAGACTACAATTCGTTTTGGAACAATCTTAGTTATTTTAAGAATATTTTTGATATCATCTAAAGTTGACCTAAGAATACTTTCTGATTGTAATGATTCAGTATCAATTTTATCTTCAGAAAATTTTGGCCAAGAATATTTCGAAATAGATCCAGTATTCCCTAATTTTTCCCATGCTTCTTCTGCAAAGTGAGGTGCAAAAGGTGAGAGCATAGAGATTCTGGCAGTAAAAATTTCATGTAATATACCTATGATATCTGTTCTATCCTTTGCAGCTGTTCTTTTTAGATACCACTGTATGTCTGAATCAAATTCATATAAAATATAATGCAAAGCTTCACGCAATCTCATCTTTTCCATCGCTAATGTAATTTCATGAATACGATGCTGTAGCTTGCTTTGTATCCATCTGTCTTCCTGTTCAAGATTTTTTATTTGATGATATTTGCATTTTGAACATTCTTCAAACATGTTTTCTAATTTATTTTTTATACCTTTTATTGCATCAATATTGAAATCTGCATCTTGGAGTAACTCTGAAGAAATTAGTATCGTTAATCTGATTGGATCTGCACCATGAGTTTTAATTGCATCGCGCAAAGGAATTATATTTCCCATAGATTTTGACATTTTTTTTCCATCCATTAAGACTGATCCATTAACTACAATTTCTTCTGGCCAGTATTTTTTAGGAAATATTGCAATATGATTAAAAACAAAAAAAGTGAGATGATTTGGCACAAGATCCCGTCCAGAATGTCTTACATTAACAGGATAAAAATATTGAAATTCATTTTTAATATTTTCTAAAAGGTCTTGAGATATTTTACTATTTAATGAAATTCTTTTTGAGTCTCCATTATCTAAGAATACATAATCAAAAAATTCATCATCTAGATTTTCTGCTGTTATTTGCTTTTCATTAACATATTTTGCTAGTATGTAATATGCCATGTAAATTACTGA
>CAZHDX010000047.1:0-9456 GCA_964531195.1 uncultured Nitrosopumilaceae archaeon | reverse complement strand
ACAAAGGTATAAAAATTAGTTTTGGCCTGTTTAATCTATGAGCCAAAATGCACTCTCCCTTAAAGTACTTGAGGCATATACTCGTGATGTTGGGAGGGGTGTGGCACGTATTGATTATGATTCTATGGATTCACTTAGTGCATCAACTGGAGATGTTATAGAGATTAAAGGAAAACGAAGAACAGTAGCTAAATGTCTTCCACTTTATCCCTCAGATGAAGGAAAAGGAATTATCAGAGTAGATGGGCTTGTACGAAATAATGCTGGAATAGCAATTGGTGATACTGTAGCAGTTAGAAAGATAAAAGCAGTAGCTGCAGAAAAGGTAGTAGTTGCTCCACTAGAGGCCATTCCTCCAATAGATGAAAGATATCTTGCAGATGCACTAGAAAGTGTTCCTTTGATCAAAGGAGATAATGTCATGGTACCATATTTTGGAGGTAGACTTACATTCCAGGTTATTGGTGTAACTCCTGCAGCAGATGCAGTACTTGTAACTCAAAAAACGGTTTTCCATATTGCTGAAAAAGGAGAAACCTTACGTGGCGTTCCACAGGTAACTTATGAAGATATTGGCGGTTTGACTGATGAAATTAAAAAAGTTCGTGAAATGATTGAGCTTCCATTAAGACATCCAGAGATTTTTGAAAAGTTAGGAATAGAAGCACCAAAAGGTGTGTTGTTGTATGGACCTCCAGGTACTGGAAAAACATTATTGGCAAAAGCAGTTGCAAATGAAAGTAACGCTCACTTTATTAGCATTTCAGGACCGGAGATAATGAGCAAGTTTTACGGAGAAAGTGAAGCACGATTAAGAGAAATTTTCAAAGAAGCAAAGGAAAAATCTCCTTCCATTATTTTCATTGATGAAATTGATTCTATTGCTCCCAAAAGAGAAGAGGTTACTGGTGAAGTTGAAAGAAGAGTAGTATCACAATTACTATCACTTATGGATGGTCTGGAAGCTAGAGGAAAGGTAATAGTAATTTCTGCAACAAATAGGCCAAACGCAATTGATCCTGCTCTTAGAAGACCCGGAAGATTTGACAGAGAAATAGAAATCAAAGTACCTGACAAGAAGGGAAGAAAGGATATTCTCATGATACATACAAGAAATATGCCCCTTAGCGATGATGTGAACTTGGATAAAATTGCAGGAATTAGCCACGGCTATGTAGGTGCAGATCTGGAATATCTCTGTAAAGAGGCAGCCATGAAATGTTTGAGAAGGCTATTACCTGAACTTAATCTTGAGGACGAAAAACTCCCACCTGAAACTCTTGATAAATTAATAGTAAATGGCGATGATTATCAAAATGCGATAAGAGAAGTAACACCATCAGGAATGCGTGAAGTTTTCATAGAAAATCCCGATGTGAGTTGGGACGAGGTAGGAGGATTAGAAAACGTAAAACGCGAATTGCAAGAAGCTGTTGAATGGCCTATGAAATATCCAACACTTTACTCTAAACTAGGTCACCGAATGCCAAGAGGTATTTTGCTACACGGTCCAAGCGGAACTGGAAAAACATTATTGGCAAAAGCAGTGGCAACAGAAAGTGAAGCAAATTTCATTTCAGTAAGAGGACCTGAATTACTTTCAAAATGGGTGGGTGAATCAGAGCGAGGAATAAGAGAAATATTTCGAAGAGCACGACAAGCCTCTCCTTGTGTCATCTTTTTTGACGAAATAGATTCAATCGCACCTATAAGAGGAGTAGGTGGAGAAACAGCAGTGACTGAAAGAGTAGTCAGCCAACTTTTGACAGAACTTGACGGAATAGAAAGTTTACATGGAGTAGTAGTGCTTGCTGCAACAAATAGAGCAGACATGATAGATACAGCATTGCTAAGACCAGGCAGGTTTGACAAAATAGTTCTTGTCCCAATGCCAGACAAGGAAGGAAGAAAGAAGATAATAGAGATAAGTACAAAAGAAATTCCAATAGATAGAGAATCTAAATCAGAATCAGGAAAGAATCCAGACTATGTTGATTTGGAAAAGCTTGCAGATTCTACGGATGGACTCAGTGGCGCAGATGTTGCATCAATTGCAAACACGGCAGTGTCTCTTGTAATCCACGAATTCCTTGACAAATATCCAGATCAGAAAGAAGCTGAAAAACAGGCGACAGAAGCCAAAGTAACTATGAGACATTTCGAAGAAGCTGTTAGAAAAGTAAGGACACAAAAAGAGCTCAAGATCGGCGAAAAGGTAGCAGTCCCGTATTACAGGTAATTTCAAACCCTAAATTAGCATCAGATTTATTCCCTTCAAAAACGATTAAGTCATGTATAGTCTTTTTGATAATAGAATAGATGGAATAATGAAAGATAAGGTAATTAGTCCATAGTAAACTCCAGCATAAGCACTTACAAACACAGAATCAAGTATTATGATTCCTAGCACTAGATATTTTATTGAATCTTGAATTCTTTTTTGAGAAGTATCAAAAAGACGAATAAAAGTAAAAATTGCTAAACCGGCATATAACGCAAGATTAAAGAAAAATGCGGTTCCATGGAGTAGTATCAATATCATCACATTTATTGCTCCAATAATTATTGCTGCAATTACTATAGATGATTTTGAATTAGTTGGTACTCCTGCTTCTTTTTTACTAAGTATTGTTATTGCAAACACATGCATGAAGATTACAGCTGGAACAAACAATATCTGCCATGCAAAAGGATAGGAGAGTACAGCGCTTGCACCTAAGAATACATTTAGGAATCTAGCAAGCCCCATGGCAAATGGACCTCCAAAACCATGTTTTAATTTGTAATCATATAAAAAAATCACAGCACTGAGTATTCCAGAAATTATTAGACTAGATGGATTTGCTGCCGATACAAGAAGATTTCCACCTACAAGACATGACATGCCAATTATTAGCGTATTTTTTTTTGAAACTTTGCCTGAAGGTAATGGACGATCTGGTCTCTCCTTTTTGTCAATATTAAAATCAAAAAAATCATTCATAACAATACCGTATGTATATAACATTGCTGAAGATGTCATTAAGAGTAATAGTTGACCTAAGTTTAATTCCAATGGAGAAGCGACTGCAAAATATCCAGCCATGATGTCTGGTGGAGCAGTAAAGGCATTTGGAAGTCTTACAAGAAGTAGATAATTACGAATAGACAACATTATGCTGCTATGCTTGCAAGATGATCATATGCTGCCTTTGCAGCAAATGTTGGATTATCTTGATAGGGATAAAGCTCCACAGTGACAAATCCCTTAAAACCAATTTCCTTTATTGATTTAAAGGTAGATTCAAAGTCTATGGAACCACTACCTGGTATCAAGTGGTTGTGGACTCTATTATTCGATATATCCGCCAGGTGGAAGTGTTCAATATAATCAGCTAACTCATATACTAATTTAGAAGGATCTTCACGGACACAATAAAAATGTCCTATATCAAAATTTAGTCGTACCATGCCCGAAGATATTTGTTGAATAAACTTTAGAAATTGTCTAGAATTTTCCATCAGCAAACCTGGTTCTGGCTCAACTAGAATCTTGATTTCAAGTTCTTCAGCAATAAGAGCGACTTGTTCCAATCCTTTTAGAAAAATTTTTTCTGCCTCTTGTCTACTAAAATGGTTTTGCAATGGACCACCAGGTTCGGTAGAAATATTTTTTGCTCCTAAATATTTTGCCAACTTTATACAATCAATTGTGTGCTCTATACGAAGTCTTCTTAGTTTTTCATCAGCTTCTATCCAAGAAGGATGATAGACATCTGAAATGGCATATAGTGTAAATGCGTTCAGATTTGAGATCTGGATCCCTAGTCTTTCAGTTAGATTGCGAATTGTTCGTATTTTTTCTTTGTCTAGATTCTTCGGATAGGCATGCGGGATATCACACATGATTTCGACTCCTTTATAGTTCAAGTCTGAAATTATCTTTATTGCATCTTCTAAAGAATATTTTTTAAATGCATTTGTACTAAATGCAAGTTTCATCCTTTTATGGTTTCCAAGTAAAGCGTGAAGATTGTCTGTAAAATTCGTATGCGTTGTAAAAGGTTACCTTTTCAATCTCATTAGCAGAAAATCCATCTTTTTGCATTTCTCCTGCTACAAGCGGTACGCTTAATGGATCAGACACACCCCAGTCAGCAGAACTGTTTATCATAATGGAATCAGTTCCATGCTTTCTTAGGATTTTGATGGCTCTCTCAGGAGAAAGTTTTGTGAATGGATACACGGTAAGACCAACCCAAGCACCAAGTTCTAATGCTTTTTCAACTGTCTCCTCTGTGTTATGATCGATCAAGAGTTTTCGTGGATCGTAGTTTCCACTGTTTAGAATCCTTTCAATTCCTTCCATTCCCTTTGGTTTATTGTTATGAGGAAGATGGATCATCATCAGCATATTTTTTTTTCTAGCTATTTCCATCTGCTTGATAAAAACTTCCTCTTCCAAATCATTTATGAGATCATATCCTATCTCTCCAAGTGCTACTACTCTATCTCTGTCAAGGTAACTTCCAACTACTTCCAAAGCATCTAAAGCTACTGGTCTTTCTCTGGCCTCTTTAGGATTAACTGAGATGCAAACAAAATGTTCGATTCCAAATTCTTTTGCTCGTTTAGCTTCAAATGTTATGATATGTTCCCAATAATCTCGAAAAGTTCCACTTGAGGTCCGCAAACTTCCTAGCCAAAACGAAGGTTCAACAACAACTTCGATACCTGCTTTTGACATTTTTTGATAATCATCAGTAGTACGAGAATACATGTGTATATGAGGATCAAAAAATCTTGGCAGAAAAAGTCACCACACCTATTAATTACAAAGTTTGTTTTAAATATGTCGTAAAATAGCCAGCTGTATGTTTATACTGCCGGAAGTTATGAAGGCTGCAGTTTTTTATCAACCAAATAAAATTGATATTCAAGAGAAGCAAATACCAAAAAATGATAGTACAATTTTGCTAAAAGTCAGATCTTGCACAGTTTGTGGTTACGATGTTCGTGTCTTTAGAAATGGACACAAAAAAGTTAATCCACCAATAATCTTAGGGCATGAAATTTGTGGTGAAACCTTGAGTGATTTGCCTGCAATGAAAAGTGGAACTAGAGTAGCTGTTTATCCAATATTACCTTGTTTTGTTTGCAGGTATTGTCATAACCAACAATACAACCTGTGTACAAATATCAAGGAAATTGGCTCTACAATCAACGGAGGATTTGCAGAATACGTTGGAATTCCAAAGGAAATAGAAAAAATAGGCGGACTAGTGCCCATTCCTGATTCCATTAGCACAGAAGAAGCATCTCTTATTGAACCGCTAGCATGTTGCTTGAATGGTTTTTCCAATCTAGGAAAGATAAGTCCAGAGCAGTCTGTCGCAATTATTGGTGATGGCCCTATAGGATTAATCCATTTGCAGATATCAAAGAATCTTTTTGGTGCTAAAACTGTTGTAATTGGAAAGAACAAATCAAGGATGGACCAAGCAAAAGTTCTTGGTGCTTATCAGACTTTTATGTTTGGGTCCGCAAGCGATGAGATTTTAAAAGCAAATGGTGGAGCAGGGTTTGATGTTGTAATAATTGCAACAAGTGATCCAGCCGTAGTTGATCTGGCTTTAAAAATAGCTGGCAAAGGAGCTAGGATAAACCTTTTTGCAGGTAATGATAATACTACTAATCTTGACTATAACTATATTCACTATAATCAGATCTCTGTAATCGGAAGCTTTGGTAGTCTCCCCCATCACTTTAGAGAAGCAATGAAATTTGCTGAAGCAAGATCAACTATAGATTTGTCCAAGTTGATAACTCATAAATTTTCTCTTGATGAAATTCACAAAGCATTTTCTGCAACTGAAAACTATGATGGGTTGCGCGTAGCTGTAAATTTTCCTTCATAGGTTTATTTTTTAATTTCGGTTTGCGCAATTAATGGATCAAATGTTTTGGCAACAAATGTATTTAATTAATAAACGACTTTACAAGATCATTTAAACAAGGCTTTAATCTACTGATTTAGAGAGACAAAATGAAACGGACCATAGTGCTAGACATTGTTGGTTTGGAATATGAACATCTAGAATCTCTTCCAAACATTTCAAAAATTGCAGAAAATGGAACTAGTGCCAAAATGGAGCCTGTTTTTCCTGCCGTCACATGTACTGTTCAAGCAAGCATATTTTCAGGAAAATATCCACAAGATCATGGAATAATTGCCAACGGCATGTATGATAGGAATCTTCATAATGTTTCATTTTGGGAGCAACCAAGTAATCTAGTTCAATCACAACGAGTTTGGGACATACTAAAGCAAAGGGAACCATCTACAAAAACTGCAGCACTATTTTTGCAAAATACCATGTATACTAATTCTGATATTGTGGTTACTCCAAGACCATTACATTTTGATAATGGAATAGTGATGTGGTGCTATTCAAAACCTGTTGGATTCTATGAACAGTTAGTTGGACAATTTGGAGAATTTAACTTGGCATCTTACTGGGGACCTATCGCATCACACAAATCAAGCGAATGGATATGTAATGCAGCAAAATATACATTAGAAAAAGAAAATCCTGATTTAACATTTGTGTATATACCGCACATAGATTATTCTGCTCAGAGATTTGGCAAAAATAGTTCACAGGTAAGAGATGATCTTCACAGAGCCGATGACATTGTGGGAACCATAGTTGAAAAAACTTCACAGATGGGAACCAAAGATTCTACTGAGTTTGTTATTCTCTCAGAATATGGGTTTACAAATGTAAATCGAAGCATTCCATTAAATCTTAAACTAAGAGACATGGGACTCCTTGCTATAAGAGAAATACAAGGAAAAGAATATTTGGATTTTGAATATAGTAAGGCATTTGCGATGGTAGATCATCAAGTTGCACACATTTACATAAAGAAAGGATTTGAAGACAAGGTCAAAGATCTTCTTCTAAACACTTCAGGAGTTGATAAGATACTTTCTACTAGCAAAGAAAAAAGAGAATACAGTATAGATCATGAGAGAAGCGGAGAAATCATAGCAATATCAGAAAAGGATTCATGGTTTAGCTATTACTGGTGGTATGAAAAAGAAAAAGCGCCTCCCTTTGCAGGAAATGTAGATATCCATAGAAAACCGGGATATGACCCAACAGAATTATTTGTAGATATGAATACAAGACAAATACAATTTGACAGACCTGATTTAGTAAAGGGATCACATGGAAGACCTGCAGATAGAATTACAGGCGAGAGCTATGCATTATTCATCTCAAGTGGTAAATCTAAAATTAAGAAAAATGGTGATGGAATAGTTCATTGCACAAATGTAATTGATCATATTTTAGGAAAGTGAATTGGTTAACAAATGGATTTTAAATATTCTCTTACCTTGTCATCTTTTAGAGAATTAGATACTATAGAATCTTCGTTAAAAAAAATATCAAAATCAGGATTTGATGCCATAGAAATGTATGGAGAACCTGAGAAAGTGGATATCAAAAAGTTCAAGGAATTATTTGGAACCTACGGATTTTCTATCTGTGGAATTACTGGAATGTGGGGATCGATAAGTAAGGACGGATGGAAAAGAAAGTTGCTTAGTACTGACATCGGTATTAGAAAAAATGCTGAAGAATATGTAAAAAAATGTGTAAAAATGTGTAATGAGTTGGAAGGAAATGAAGTCAATGTTTGTTTATTTGCAGATGACAAGAAGATCGATGTAACACATCATGTAATTCCAATCCATACTAAGAAAAAAGTCTTGAAAAAAATTTGCCCCTTGATGTCAAGATTAGCTCGATTCTCTAATGATTACGGAGTTAAGCTATTGCTAGAGCCTCTAAATAGATACAGCACTCCATATTTTACAACACATGACGATGCAATATTTGTTTTAAAAGAAATGGATTCTAATGCTAGCGGAGTCTTACTTGATACATTTCATATGAACATTGAAGAAGATTCTTTTGAAAGTGCAATAATGGTCACAAATGAAATGTTATATCATATGCATTTTGCAGACAATAACAGAAAAATGCCTGGATACGGTCATATAGATTTTAAAAGCATTGTAAAAAGTTTATCTAAAATAAAATATAAAAAATATATTAGTTTTGAACCAGTAATTCAGCAAAAAAATTACTCTCCTACTCTAAAAAAAGGACTAGCTTTCGTAAAAACTCTTGCAAGGCAAAATTGATTGACTTTTAATTTTTAGTGAAAATAAGATCATAGTTTTGGGATGGTAATTGTTAAGTAGTTGCAGATAAATTCTACTTAATTTTTAAATTTACAAAGTTTGTAAGTTATTTTATGAGTAAATTGGGAATCTTTGCAAGCGTGATTATTGCCGCTGTTATTACAGCAGGAATAACCTACTATACAAACATAGAGGAACTTGCAAAGCCTCGTATTGACACTGCTTTTGCTTCAGCCAAAGACTCTGTCTCAAAAGTACAAGGAAAAGATGTAGTATCAAAGACAGAAGAGATCGCATCAGAAGTAAAGAATGTAACTTCACAAATAAAAATACAAAATCCAATTGAATCAAAAAAATTATCCTTTTCACAATAAAAGATTTTAATAAATTAACATATCTTAACCAATCAAATGTCTAACAGCGGATACAGGGGAAAATCTCTTGAATTTTTAGAAAAACACAATTTGAAGGCAGGCAACACGGTAAAAATCGAAACAGATTCTATCTATTCGGGAATTTTGATGCCCCGTTATGAGTACAGCGACGATAAACACATAGTTTTGAAGCTTAAAAGTGGATACAACATAGGGGTAGAAATCGATAAAATAAAGAAAATTGAGATGCAATCTGCTGAAACTATCAAAAAAGAAGGCATCACACAGCCTCATTTTGATCCAAAACTACCAAAGATCTTGCTTGTTTCTACTGGTGGCACAATCGCAAGTAAAATAGATTACAGAACTGGTGGAGTTACTCCTGCATTGACAGCTGCAGAGCTTAATGCTTCCATACCAGAACTTTCAAAGATAGCAAATGTAGATACCGAGGTACTTTTTTCGGAATACTCTGAGAATTTACTTCCTGAGCACTGGAAGAAAATTGCAGAAAAAATCAATAGCCAGGTAAAATCAGATTACAGGGGAATAATTGTAGCTCATGGTACAGATACCATGCAATACACAGCATCTGCACTATCATTTTCTTTAGCTGGAATTACAATCCCTATTGCCCTAGTAGGATCGCAGAGATCTTCTGACAGACCATCCTCCGATGCAGCACTCAATTTAATTTCTGCAGCGCGTTTTCTTATAGAATGTAGCACAAACGGAATTTATGTTGTAATGCACAATAGCACGAGTGATGATGAAGTTGCTTGCCATTGGGGAACTAGAGTGCGTAAAAACCACACAAGCAAACGCAATGCCTTTCAAACTGTTGGAGGTGATCCCGCATATATTGTAAAAAAGGACAAAATAGAA
>CAZHDX010000046.1:0-9527 GCA_964531195.1 uncultured Nitrosopumilaceae archaeon | reverse complement strand
GGGGAGATTTGACAAACTTGCGTAATAACATTGTATACTAGTTCCAGGGGGTTTTGGCGACAGAGGTTCTGAAGGAATTATAAAGACTGCAAATTATGCAAGAGAGAAAAACATTCCTTATCTAGGAATATGTTTTGGTTTTCAGCTAGCAGCTGTAGCATTTGGACGCTATGCATGTGGATTAACTAATGCAAACTCTACAGAAATTAATCCCAATACAGAAAACCCTGTAATTGATCTTTTGCCGGAACAGAAAACAATTGAAAATAAAGGTGGGTCTTTAAGACTTGGTTCCAATGAAATTAGAGTTGATGACAATACTTTAGCGTTTAAACTTTATAAATCAAATATCATTCATAAAAGACACAGACATAGATACGAATTTAACCAAAAATATCTTGATTTATTTTCTAAACAAGGAATGGTTTTTTCAGGATATAGTGACAATAAAAAACGTCTGGAGATACTAGAGATACCCGCTCACAGATTCTATCTAGGCGTTCAATTTCATCCTGAATTTAACAGCCGACCGGGATATCCAGAATCATCATTTGAGGCATTTCTTAATGCTGCAACTCATGCCTAACTATTTTGGAACTTCGTAAATTCTTTGTCTTGTATCACGCAAAGAAACTCTCCTTTTGACATAGCCCTTGTCAAGCAAATGGCGTAATGCAAGTCTTACTGTTCTGTCTGGTAAGAGGGTTTTTGTAGCCAATTCTTTTTGGGTCAGAGAACCCTCGTATTCAAGAGTTTTTAGCAGTAATTTGGAGCTAGGAGGCATGTTAAGGAGTTCGTCTGCAAGCTTTACTTTTTTTGTTAATGCAGATACAGTAGTAGAATCCTTTTTCATCCTGATTATATTTGCTGGTTGAGGAAATTTAGTGCAGGACACCATCTTTTCTAACTTGAATCTATCTTTTCCATCCATTATAACTTCACATCTAAGGCTGGATGAAATGTTATCAACTTCAATGAAGCTATCATCAGACACGATTAATGGTCTCCGGGTAATATCTAATGAATTTACCGAAACAATTCCAAACACTTTGGAATCTTGAAAAATTGCAGGACCACCTGCTGACATAGAATAAGCAGAGGAACCAATTGGAGTTGTTATAATAATACCATCACTGCTGTCATGCCAAACTTCTTCTCCATTAATTCGCAAAACATGTTCTACAAGAGTCGCACTTTTTGAAGAGAATATCGCAACATCGTTTAGTATTGGGAAAACATTTTTACCATCAATTTTCACACCTAAGCGAGTCACATGCTCAATTGTAAAATCACTTTTTTTTAGTCGATTTAAAAATGTAGGGAATTCCTTCAAGTCGATTTGTGCAAGGTATCCACTTGATTCAAATTCATTTATACCTAATACAGGTAAAGTCGAATCCAGATCATGATGAAAATAATTCCTAACACCCCTATCTCCACCAGTAACTATTACATAATCAATATCTTTAGGAAGTGATCTGTTACCAATTATGAATGACTCTATACCATTGCTTTCAAGAGATAACTTTACCGATTTTACTGTTCGTTCTTGATCATGGCTAAATATAGCTACTCTCATGATCTGGTGTTTAGTTTGTACAATAAAAGCCTAGATGTGCTTGAATCTCACTTGATTATAGAGATAAGCGGCGTTTTTTTCAATATCACCATAGTAGGGAACTTTGGAAAGCCCCGTTTCTTTTGTCTCGAGTGCTGCTTGTGCCGAACCCACTGCAAAGCTTGCTGCCCATAAAAAATCTTTTTCCTTTAAAATAGTACAAGCAAATGTGGCACAAAAAATATCTCCTACACCAGTAGTATCAGCCAGATCTATATTTGGAATTGTAAAAAAATACAATCTACCTCCTGCAAGCATTGTGATTTCACGTTTATTTGTATAAAGTATGTATTTTGCTCCTTTTTTTTGCAAAGCAAGCATTGCATCAATTTCTTTTTGTCCTGTCAAAGCATAAGCCTCTTCAGGATCTACTTTGATTGCAGTTATTTTCGATAGATCAAGGTTTGTTCTTTCAAGATATATCATCTGTTTCTCATCAACTCTCCTCAAGAAACCTTGTGGATCAAGTAACGTAAATTCAGAATCTTCCTTTATTTTATCTAATGTTTCTTCAGATACCTCATCAAACACTGGACTGACTATATTTCCATCTGCGTCAGATTTTTCGTAGTCTATTGGCTCACATTTTGTTTTTAGATAGAGGTTCCTGTATGAACCATTAATTTCAAGCAAAAATCTGGTTGTAGGATTTTTTGAAATTGCATTTTGGGGAATAAAGATTTTATTTTTTTGTAGATATTCATGAAATCCAAAATCAGGCCCTACTCTTGTATGAAATTCTACGTTAGATTTGTGACTACGTGCAGTCAAACTGCAATAGCAAGCAGGTCCACCAGCAGTTTCAACTTTAGTACCCATTCTGGTGATCTCATCTATTGTGCAATGCGAGTATACCCCAATCTTCATCTATTTCGTAAATAGGTTAACCAATTTAGTCCTTTTTCAATACTTTTCTACAAAACATGAATATATGACATTTCTTCCTTATCTGAACCTAATTCAAGGTCAAAGATTGACATGTAAAATAACGTTTTCATAAATCACTTTTAAATTTATTAAACAAATTTGAGCACTACAGATAATCACGAAATAGTTATTGGATGTTTTTTTATAAACGTAAAGTAAAAAATGGTATGAAATACTGTTATTAATAGGCAGTTGACATGTCAATTATGCCTTTAAAGCGTGCAAGTCGAGGAAGACAAAAAGGAGGGAAAGGATCTTCAGGACGTATACAGTGTACAAATTGTGGTGCCACCGTTCCACGAGACAAGGCAAAAAAAGTGACATCACGATTGAACCTAGTCGAACATACACTGGCAAAAGAATTAAGAGCCCAAGGAGCATACATTGCAGCTCCAACAGTACTAAAATGGTATTGCATTTCATGCGCAATACATTTTGGCATTCTAAAGATTAGATCAGCAGAATCAAGAAGAAATACAGGAAGATTGCGATAACTAATTTTTAAGATTCTTAGTTATAGCGATAATTCTTTGAATAAATGTAATTCCAGCGATAATTATCACAATTATCATCGCATAATTCAAGAATCCTGCTATTCCCACCACAGCAATCACCAGCAACCGTTCCGCTCTTTCTCCAATTCCAATTCCTTGAAGGTGAATTCCAAGTGATTCACCTCTTGATCTTGTATAACTAACAAGTAATGATAGAGCAATTGCTAAGAAAACAACATATCCTTCTGAATATCCTCCAATTAGAATACCAAAAAATATTGCCACCTCTGCAATCTTATCAAATACAGAGTCCAAGAATGCTCCTTTTTTTGATGTTTGTTGCGTTATTCTCGCTACCTGTCCATCTACAATATCAAAAAATCCTGAAACCAAAAGCAATATTCCGCCAACAATAAATGAAAATTCATAGTGTAAAGAATAAATTGTTGCAGATGCAAATGCGAAAGCAAGACCAACCGCAGTCCAATAATTTGCAGACAGTCCTGTTGAAGCAAATGTTTTTCCGAGTTTTTGCAGTATAGGTTTAAGATCTTCTCTAAAATTGTTAAGCATTGGATAACAACCTATTTGCCATTAATTTATAGTAATCCTAATACAGTATGTAAAGATCATATCATTCTGAATCTACGAAAGGATTTGAAAATAGATACCATATTCTTATGGTTATCAATTAAAATTTAAATTTAATAAATCAGATTTATTATCAACAAACAATAAAAAGACTCTAAATCCAATTGAAATTGTGCAATACTAAATGATAAAAATGATTTTTATAATTCTGTCAATCACAATTTTGTTTCTTTTGCCAGGGTATTTTGGAAATTCCCAAGCTCAAAATGCTTTTGGTCCAGCTTCACAAAATGATTATATTTTTACTGATGACTTTTCTGGCTATTCAGCAATAGCAAATCAATGTTTGAAAGATGGAACCCTCTTTGGCAACTGGCAAATAAGCTTTAATGGTTACGGTTGTACAAGAATTATATCTATTACTCCTACCGATTCTTTCCTATTTTTATCGCCAAAAATAAGTACCTCATCTGATGAACTCCATGCTGCTCTTGTGTTAGGGCCCTCATTTTCAGACAAATTTGTTTATGAGGTGGATGTAAATACTCGTGCGCAACAAAGAACAGGTTCTACTCCAAATCATTGGGAAGTGGGTTGGATTCTCTGGGATTATACAGATGAGACACATGCCTATTATTTTACACCCAAAGAAAACGGATGGGAGCTAGGAAAACTCGATCCTGCATACCAAGGTGGACAGCGATATTTAGTAACCGACAATAATCCGACATTTCCAATCAACAACTGGTATCACATAAAAATTGTTCAAGATGGTAATAATATAACAGTATTCGTGGATGATAATTATATTACAAGCTTTACTGATATTGAGAGACCGTACACGCAAGGAAGAATAGGCTTATACGATGAAGACGCAATGGTGTATTTTGATAATGTAAAGGTAAGCACTGATCAAAGCAATCTTGGTTCACTCACAGTACCGACATCCCCAACTGGATTGCAAGCTATTCCTGTTTCATCATCAGAGATTGATCTTAGCTGGACTGCACCAATAAACAATGGAGGTTCTGAAATAATCGGTTATAAAATTGAAAGATCAAGAGATGGCGGAACAAATTGGATTACTGTAACTCCAAACACAGGATCTACAGCGACTACTTATGCGCATTCACCAATTTCATCAGACTCAACTTACACTTATCGTATTTATGCAATTAATGGTATGGGAATCAGTCCTGCGTCAGATGCAACATCTGCCACCACATTACCATATCACAAACCTAGCTCATCAAATATATTTTCTTTACCAGCACCTCCAGCAGGATTGCAAGCTATTCCTGTTTCATCATCAGAGATTGATCTTAGCTGGACTGCACCAATAAACAATGGAAGCTCTGCCATAATTGGTTATAAAATAGACAGATCAAGAAATGGAGGTTTAACATGGGCTCCTGTCACTGAAAATACAGAAACCCTAGACACTATTTTTTCACACATTGGGATTACTGCTGGGTCAACTTACACATATCGTGTTTATGCAATAAATAGCGATGGAATTAGTCCTCCGTCAAATAATGCATCTGCCACAACATTATTTACTCCTCCAACTCCTCCAATTGATTTGAAAGCTACTACCGTTTCTTTATCAGAGATTGACCTAACCTGGACTGCCCCAACAAACAATGGTGGAGCTGCAATAATGGGTTATAAAATTGAAAAATCGACAGATGGAGGAGTGATATGGGATACCATAAATGCAAATACAGGTAATTTGACTACTACCTATTCGCATACAGGTCTTGCAAAGGATGGAACTTTCACTTATCGTGTATATGCAATAAACAGCATAGGTGCAAGCTTTTCATCAAATAATGCAACAGCTAAAACAAGTACATCATGGATCCCAAAATCTAATACTCCTGAGTTTGGGGCATTTACAGGAATAGTCATATTATTATCAATTATCTGCACTGTGATAATATCATCAAGATTTAAAGTTGACAAAAATCAAACAAGAAAGTGATCTTAAAATATATTTTTTATTAAAATAAACAAGTTGAAAAAATATAATTAGGAATCTTAAGAACTGATTTTATGAAAGCATTAGTATACGAAGAATACGCACCTGATGATAATTTTGAAAGAATTTTAAAGATAAAAGAGATTCCAGAACCTAAGCCAAAATCAAATGAAGTAATTTTCAAAGTAATAGCTGCTGGATTAAATTATGATGACATTTGGGGAATGAGAGGAAAACCCATCCAGATACCAATGCCCCATATTTCTGGCACTGATGCAGCAGGTGAGGTAATTGCGGTGGGAGAAGATGTAAAAAAAATTAGAAAAGGAGATAGAGTGGTTTCTCATGGAAACATTTCATGTAGAGTTTGTAATGCATGTACCGATGGCAGAGAGTATGACTGTCGTGATAGAAAAGTATGGGGATTTCAAACAGGACCTCTTTGGGGAGGTTATTGCGACATAGCGCATCTTCCTGAAGTAAATATAGCAAAAATTCCAGACAATGTTACATTTGAAGACGCAGCTGCTGCATCCATGGTTCTTATGACTTCATGGCATATGCTTGTTAGCAGGGCAAAAATAAAACCTGGTCAAACTGTTCTAATTATGGGCGGCGGATCTGGGATGGGGACGTTTGGCATACAGATTGCAAAATTATTTGGATGTTATGTCATAGCTACTGCAAGCCCGGATAAGCTCGAAAAATGTTTGGATCTTGGAGCCGATTATGCAGTTGATCATAGAAAGGAAAATTGGCACAAAGAAGTTTTTTCTATTTCAAAAGAAATTACCGACACACGAAATCATCAGCCAGGAATAGATGTAATCTTTGAACATATTGGAGGATCACATTGGAACAAGGAATTAACTCTACTAAAGTACGGAGGCACTCTTGTTACCACCGGTGCGACAACGGGTTATGATGTAAAATCTGACTTGAGGCATATTTTTTTCAAAGGTACAAATATCTTGGGATCTACTCAAGGTACAAAAGCAGAATTGGAAGAATCATTGTTTTGGATGTCAAAAGGAAAAATAAAATCAATAATTGATTCAGTTTATTCTTTGGAGGAGGCACCAATAGCACACAAAAAAATGCTCAAAGGCAACATATTTGGCAAGATTCTCATGAAACCGAATTAACATCTCACAAAGATTAAGGAAATTACACGTCATATTTTTAGCTAATAAATAACTTGCATAGTGCTAGAGTGAAAAATTCATCCTTTTTTTATTGCGTTCTATTTCTATTAACAACTTTGCTAAAAACAACCCAGCTACAAATCCCCCCACGTGTGCAATAAATGCGATAGATATAGAGGAAATAGAAGCAATAAAAGCAAAAAAGATTTGAATTGCTAGCCAATAGTACCCCCTAATATCTCCTAATGCAGCCACAATTCCCATGATTCCAGAAATTGCACCTGACGCACCTATCAATATGACAGAACCATTACCTAAGATAAATGATGAAAAGACTCCATGCATTAATGAACCAGCAATACCGGAAATTAAATAAATTAAAATAAATCGTGGTGCCCCAAATGATCTTTCTGCAGAACTTCCAAGATAAAACAATGCAAAGAGATTAAATGCAATATGTGCAATGTTTGCATGAAGAAACATCGAAACAAACAATCTTACTACATTATCTGATGATGCATGATTATTCTGAAATAAATTATTCGGAATAAATCCAAATTGAGTAATGATCTGATCTTGTGAATTTGACAAAATCCCATAAGCAAAAATGACACCATTTACAATTATCAACAGAGTAGTTACAAGTGGTGGAAATACCTTAAAAAACATCAAAATATTAAAATGCAAAAGTGATAATAAATTTATTAGTTAATTTCTTAAGAATTTGAAAGATCAAACACTCGCAAGTATATATAATATATGAAATAATCTCTTCCATGGGGATTATTGCAAAGGGCGCCAAATGCAACATAACTGGATGCGATAACGATGGAACTCGCTCATTGACTACATCAAAGGTAGAAGGTACAGGTCTTAGCATTGCCAGCAATTCAAAAAAAACTGTATTATGCAAGGAGCATTACAAGGAGTGGAAAAAAGCAACCAAAGAGGACAGAGACAATGAAAGAGCTAGATACGACAGGTTTTAGCCAAAAAATCTATTGAGTGTATTATTCAAGTTTGTGCAAGATTGAGACATACTCATCGTATTAATCTTCAAATTAAACCAAAAAGTATGAAGTCAGGACATGTCAAACAAGATCCACATTGGTTTAGACCATATTTATTTATCAAAATTGTTGGTGTTTACCTTCTAATTTCAAAAGCAATTGTAGTTTTATTAGCAACAGAGATCTATCAAATATGGAATTCATCAATACCATCGATACAAACCAAGACAGTATTAGACACTTATCTTGTTCCAATCATCATAACATTGCTTGCATGGTCTTTACTTTCAATACTTGGTTCAATCAAGTTATTTATGTTGAAGCGGGAAGGATTTTGGATCTCACTTATTGCAATATTTTTGACACTTATTGTATTTCCTTCCAGCTTTACTTTGTATTTGAATTTTGCAAATAATTTCTCACCATCTCTTGTTAATACACAAACAAATTATGCCATATCCTCGCTAACTATTGCTGCAGACATAACCATGATACCATTATTATTAATATCTCATAAACGCATAAAATGGAAATCAAAATCTCAATTGATTAACTGAATCAAAACATACATAGTATAAAATATAATTTTAAATATTTTTGTTCTCTTTTCATATCATTTAATATTTTGTAAATGAAAAAATTTTAAAAAATTAAGTTAAATTTGTATTTAATCAAACCCTATAAAGCTACAATTCCATGTACATTATATGAAAAACACCACAGCATATGTTTTGATTGCCTCTGTTGCAGTAGTGATAACAGCTTTTTTCATGCTAATTGGAACTCCACAAAATTTACCATCTATCCAAACACATGTACAAGAAAATGTTACAAATCAAACTCTAATTCAAGATGTTAAAAAGTTCAACTCTTTAGATGAGCTTGAAAAATTTTTACTATATTCGCAGACCCAATCTCAAGTCTTCAACAAAGGAGGACCGATGAGAAGCGATGTCATACTTGGAGAACCAGCCGTAAAATCAGCTCCTGTTCCACCAACCGGAAGCATACCTGAAGCTGGCAGTTCAACCTCAAATAATATGCAATATTCTACTACCAATGTTCAAGTAGCAGGAATTGATGAACCTGATTTTCTTAAAAACGATAACAAATACGCCTATCTCTTGTCACAAGACAAACTAACTATAATAGACGTATATCCAGGAAATACTGCAAAAATTATTTCAAAGGTTGGACTGGACGTGAAAGGAGACACCCTTCAGAATATGTTCTTGAACAAAGACAGACTAGTAATTTTTTATAATGACAACACAGAGCGCTATGCAATTCCTCAATATGACTACATACCAAGCCCGACGTATACTCCTACAACGCATGCTGTAATTATTGATGTCTCAGATAAGGAAAATCCAAAAATTCTGAAAAATTATGAGGTTACAGGATACTTTACTGGTGCAAGAATGATTGGAGATTATGTATATCTTATCTCAAACTCTTATGTTGATTACGTCCATCCATATCCTCCAATCTTAAAAGAAAGTTCAACTGTAGCAATCACGCCAGATATATATTATTTTGACAATCAAGAACCAAATTATAGCTTTAATACTATCACTACATTTAACATCTTTTCTAGCCAAATAAACTCAAAGACTTTCATGATGGGCGATACCGGCACCCTTTATGTTTCTGACAATGCAATCTATTTGACATATCAGAAATATCATCCATACTATTATGACCAAAGTTATACACAAGATAAATTCTTCAAAGCAATCTTGCCCCTTCTACCAGATGATT
>CAZHDX010000045.1:0-9825 GCA_964531195.1 uncultured Nitrosopumilaceae archaeon | reverse complement strand
AAAAAATTAGATTAAATTCAAATTTAATCAAAGCCTATATGCGCTGTATACTATACTAGTGCGATGACAAACAACAGAACAAAAATCATGCTTGCAACACTAGCTGTCATTGCAATAATTTCGACAGTTGTTGTTAGCAGCATGGAGACATCAGAAAGTCAAGCATACGGCCAGACTGCACCAGTAATACCTGCTTCAAGAGAGAGAACCATATCTGTTACAGGATCTGCAACAACTTCGATTGCTCCAGATCTTGTGATGTTACAATTTGGCGTTGATACTGAAGCAAAGACTGCACAAGATGCAATAAGTGCAAATTCAAATGCAATGAACAGCATTGTTGCTGCAGTTACCAGTGTCGGAGTCACAAAAGATGAGGTAAGTACAGCTAGCTTTAGCATATATCCCATCTACAATGACACAGTACCCGATCCAAAAACAGGAATTCATCAATCTGTTTTAGCTGGATATAGAACTTCAAACACTTTGTTTGTAAAGACTGCCAATCTATCATTAGCTGGAAAAATTATTGATTCAGCGGTAGGCGCTGGCGCAAACAGGGTAGATAGTGTATCATTTTCATTATCTCCTGCAAAACAACAAAGTACGCAAGACGATTTGTTAGGCAAGGCCGTATTGAATGCTAAATCAAAAGCAGGGAAAGCTCTTGATCCTCTAGGTCAGAAGATTATCGGAGTCAAAATGGTAAATCTTTCAGAGGGCGGTATTCCTTCGCCACTACCATATTACAAGATGGACGCGGCAGGAGCATCATTATCTGAGACACCAATCTTCTCATCAAATCAGGATGTTACGACTACAGCAAACGTGACATTTTTAATTGGAGATCAATAGCTCCTACCCTTTTTTCTTATTTTCACGGCTAAAATTGTAAAATGATGTATGGCAAACAATCAAGCGCAAATAAACTATAATCGTATGTCTTGAGATTTTCGTCTAAAATCGTTGCTTGAAAAACTAAATGATAAAGATTGTGCATGAAATCTACGCCGTCTTTATTTGAAAAATATCTCCTCTTCCCATTGTTGGAACTGAAATTTATAATTCTTGGAGCCATTATGCTTGCAGCTGCTCCAACATCTATGGCATTTGCTGAAAATGTTCAAGTTGATATCACAAATAATGCCACCACAAAAGATTGTCCATATACTCCTTGCTTTCTTCCAAGTCAAGTAACAATATCAACTGGGGATACAATCACTTGGACAAATATGGACAACAGTACTCACACTGCTACCGCTGGAACCTCAAATAATGGTGCGGCGGGTCTCTTTGATAGTGGAATAATCCAGCCTGGAGGATCATACACCCAGTTCTTTGGAAAAATTGGTAAATTTTCATATTATGACAAAACAAATTCGCGAATAGCCGGATCCATAACGGTGGTAAATGAAAAACTTCGTCATCCTGAGCTTGGATGGGTTAACTATACGCTAAATATTCTAGATCAATCTGGAAGTCAGACTCTAGAACCACTTGCCGGTCAATCAATCACTATTACAAAAAACATAACAAATACTGGCGACACTGACGCAAATTCTATCTATATCAGATTAAAAATAATGAATGCCACAAATGTTCTTGTCTATGACAAATTTATTAACGCGGACATTGGAGCGCATAAAACAATTCCAATTAGTTTTGGAAATATAGTGGAACAGGCAGGAAAATATAATTTAATTTTTGATGCAAATCCGTCAAACCAAATAGGAGATACAAATGAGAATAATGACATCTCATTTGATACAATGACTATCTTTAGCGAAAAGGTCTCTAATGGTACTAGTTCAGGGCCACCCGAGGTTAATCCTACTCCAAATAATGGAACGGTCTCAAGTGTACCAGAGTTTGGTTATGCCCAGACAATTCTTGTTATAGCCATAGGATCCATGATTGTTCTTTTCACAAAAACAAAATTTCCAAGATCCTAATAAAAGAAAGAAATTAGTTATCACGGGGGAAAAAAAGAATATTGCATAAGGTAAAATGGCTCGTTTTAGCTATATCCATTATATCAATTTCAGTGCTGGCAGATGGTGTAATAATTACAAAGACCGCTGAAAAAAGCCAAAATAATGAATTGTTAACTATACATGGGAATGGCAGCAACTATGTAAAGGAATATCCGTTGCCAACAGGGGCCTGGCCCAATGGTATTCTTGTAGATAACAACGGAATTGTGTGGATTGCTGGATCCAAGATCAATTCTTTATTTAGATTCGATCCAAAATTAGAGAAAATTCAATCATTTGAAATTAAGGATACAAACTCTGGCAACAAGACATTGCCAAATATGGTTTGGACAATGCTGCAAGACAACTATGGAAAAATATGGTTCTCACAACTAGGAACAAAATCAATATGGAATTTTGATCCCGACGAAAATAAATTTGCTGCATTTTACTCTGTCAGTTCCTCTCCATTTCAAATGAAAATTGATCAATCTGGAAATATTTGGTTTACAACGCTAACAGGCAATACTATAGGTGTGATTCAAAAAAACAATGATAAACAATTTAAAATAACTGAGTTTAATGTTGGAAATGAAACTAAACCTGCAGGATTGTTTTTAGCAAATGATTCTCTTTGGATAACTAATATTGCCAATCAAAAAATAATAAAATATCATATTAAGTATGACAATAAGCTAGTCACAAACATTGAAAAAGTTAAGGAGTTACCATCTAGCAATAATATCTCGCTTGGTTCTCCCACGGATATTTATTTAACAAATAATACTATTTGGTTGACAGAGCACGGTACAAGCTTTCTTACTAAATTTCAGACAGAACCTCAGAACATCATACGTTTCCCAACCTCTCAAAATGTATATCATGTCACAACTTTGCCATTTTGGCTGAGATCATTTGATGACAAAGGAATTTGGTTCAATGAACATGAAGGCAACAAGATCGCATTTTTTAATACAGTAAATAATACTCTGACTGAATATGAAATACCCTCTAGACCGATTGATGGATACGTGGTATTCCCTCTGAATATTGCCACAGATCCATCAGATGGTAGCAAACTATGGTTTTCTGAATGGAATACCGATAAGTTTGGCATGATTGATAATGAAATCCCTTTACCATTTGAAATTCATTCAGACATGAACAAGATTATACTGCAAAATGACTCTAAATATTCTGTAAATATTGAAATCTCTAAAACAACAGAAACAAAGCCCATCTTTCTTAATGTGTCAAGCTCGATGGAACCAACTGCTGGTCTAGATATAGATGCAAGATTTTCTAATAATCCAATTAACTTGACTAAAACTGATCAAGTCCAATTATTGTTGCAAAATAATGCTGCTTCTTCTGGAAATTATACTCTAGGAATAAGTGCATTTGACGGTACGATCACAAAAACTATCTTTGTAGATCTAGAAATTAAAAATAAAAAAGAAACTACAACAAAATGATTTGTAAAGTTTTAGCAAGGAGAGTTTTAATTTTTACTTATCAAAAAATCCAGGAGATATAATTTTATTTTTAATAGCATAATCTCTTATCTGAAATAATCTCAGTTCATCTATGATGAAATGAATGTAATCATTTCGATAACAAGGCAGCTCAATCTTCTTCCCAGTTTCTACTTCGAAATATTCAGGGTCAGGTTCTCTTCCAAGCAGATCAAGACACAGTTGTTTTAATTGATCCAATTCAAATTTGTCCAGTAGTGCATCTTTTAGTTGCAATTCTTGGTGGAATATTCTGTCTTCTTCTTCAAACTCGGTTTTTATTCTATCAATATCGCTTTTCTGTTCATATGATCTTTTTAAATCACTATTATCATTAAAATTTGCAAAATCCATTTTAAAATTGAGAAAATTTATCTAGAATATAACTGTAAATATTTACAAAGGAATTTGTCTCATCATCTTTTCAAGTCAAAAAGGCAAAAAATTTGTTAAAAAATAAGATTGAAGCACTGGCCTCTCCAAACCACAAGACTTACCTTCTCGAGCTTTGATTGTTGTATATGCAGATTAATTGGAAAATTTTTGGGCATGTAGTATTATGGCTTGGTCTAATCGGTCTGGGTGCGTTTTTATTTTTAAACTTGGATTTGGCTCACCGTAAAAGAGATTTGTATCTAATTTTTGGTTTAGCAATGGTATTCATGATTGCAGGCTGGGTTGGAGTCTTTCGATTTTCGCGCATATGGGACATCATTAATTAATTTTGACCAATATTTCCTTGTCTTAATTTCCCTTGGATCCGCAAGAACAAAAACCAAATTCATCTATTCTTGATTTACAAAGAGGGCATTTCTCAAAATAATTAACTTCCCATGGTTCTTTCCCAAAAAGTCTAAAATGATCATCTATTTCTATTGGAATAATTCTGTCTTTCCGTAACTGCTTCTTCATCTGATAAATCATTATGCAATGCGATTAATAATTATTTTAGATCCTTATACGAAATGAATTTTTCATGTTTAATATTGCGCTACCAGCAAATGAAATAGCCAGATTAATTCCTAGTGCAATAACAGCGATGTAAAGAGGGCCAAAAGTTGTGTTAAAGAGAGAACTTGACAATGGTCCAAAGTTGTTTGTAGCTTCTACCATGTAAATTCCAGATGCAATTCCTACTAACAAACCTGCAATAAGTGGTTCTTTCCTAAGTGACCTTACATACAAACCAAAAAAGACAGATGGTAAGATCTGTGCAATTAAGATTCCACCCAAAAGCTGAAGTGAAATTGCATATGTTGCTGGCACGACAAATACAAATCCCAAGGCAATGAATTTGAAAACTGTTGATGATATTTTTGTTATTCTGACTTCAGATTTTGATGATATGTTTGGTTTTATTTCTTTAATGATGTTTCTTGTAAGCAAGTTTGCTTGCGCCATAGCCATTATCGCGGCTGGCACGAGACCTCCAACAAAAATCCCTAGTAACGCGATTCCAGAAAACCATCCTGGCATCGAGTTTACAATCAAGGAGGGCACAACGAGAATGCCTCTCAAGCCTTCAGGAAATTGAGACAGGAAACTCATCGCTGATGGTACGGAATAAACTAGGATTCCCATCAAAGCCATTATTGCCAGCCCTATCCCGTAAAGAGGAAGCAAAGCTGTACTGCTACGAAGCTTTTGTGCACTTTCTGCACTCAAGACACCATTTATCGCATGCGGGTAAAGATAAAGAGCCAAAGCACTGCCAAGCACCAGTGTGGCATATGCTGGAACAAGAGAAGAAGAAAGAGTAACATATGTTGGTTTGACTTCTTTGAACACGTTTCCAAATCCACCAACACTGATGGGTATAACAACAATTACAGCAATTACTGTAATCCAAATTAGAATATCTTTAAAGATTGCAGTAAGTGTTGCACCACGTAGTCCGCTAGCATAAGTAAACGCTGCCAAAATTACAAATGCAATAAACAAAGAAATTTCTCCTACGAATTGGGCATTACTAGTACCTGCTAGCATGACAGTAAGGACAGATTGCATTCCAACAATTTGTAATGCAATATAGGGAAGCTCTGCAACAATGCCTGTTATTGCAATCATTACTGATAATGTTAAACTGCTAAATCTGTCTTTTACAAAATCAGATGCAGTAATGTATCCTTTTTCTCTAGAGAGAGACCAAAGTCTTGGCATTGTCACAAGTGCTACAGCAAAAGTTAGCATGACGTATGGAATTGCAAAAAAGTACAGGGATCCTTTTGCAAATACACCTGATGGTATTGCAACAAATGTATAAGCAGTGTAAAGATCCGCCCCGATTAAAAAAAAGACTAGAGTAGTACCAAGCTTTCTTCCTGCTAATGACCATTCATGTACCTGATTTAGGTCTCCGCTTCGCCAGTATTTTCCATAAAAACCAAGAACAATAAACACAACAAAGAGACTCACAAATGGAATCAGACTGTCTAGACCTATCACTTTGAGTTCCCCTTCATCAACCTAGCAAAAACAAGGTAAAAACCAGAACAAACCCCTAGCCATACAGTCTGAAACCAGTAAAAAAATGGCATGCCAAAAAGCTCTGGAGAATCTCTGTTGTAAAGTGGCACAGATAGATTCACTGCTGATGGTATAAGGATAAGAAGTGCGAGTGCAATGTATCGCACGTTAAACTTCATATCCATGTTGAATTAGACAGCAAAAATATAAGGATTCGTGAACGACTTTTTCAAGACGCAATAAAACACTTCAATTTTATAGAAATAGAAAATAACTAAAATTGAAATGGAAATAGACGAAGCAATTTTGTCAAAATTAATGCAAAATACAGAGATAAAATATATTTTGTTTCTTGATGATAAAGAATATCAACTAGAAAAAGTGTCAATAACAAAATCAATAATTCCTGTAAGAAAACCGACCACTAGAGGAGGTGTTTATTTCTCTGATACAAAAGCTTACAAGATCAAAGCGGCAACAAATGATTTGTCGATAATACCTCTTTTATCGAAGGTCATGTTGGGTCCTAATACAGATTTCAAACCTCTGAAAATTAAAACACATCTAAATGTAAACGGAAAATCAAATGAAATCACACTAATTGCGCATCTTACAAACACTATGAATAGCGATACTACACTAGAATTGCATATGATAATTGATGATATTCAATAGATCTGCATTATCATTATTTTTTCGATTCTAAAAGTTCAATCAAACCGCATTTTGTGTTTTTCATATTGAGATCTACAAAAGCAATTAATCTATTTTCAAAACCTATTACTGGTCTCACAAGTACTGCAGCCCCCTTTTTTTCCATTTCTGCTAATTGTAAATGAATGTCATTTACTTCAAAACAGATGTGATGAATTCCACCACCTTTATTTGCAAAATCATAAACAGGCGAATCCTTTTCGACTGGTTCTATGAGTTCTATAAAAGGCTCTCCTGCTTTTAAAAGACAAACATTTACCTTTTGACTTCCCACTGGCATAATAGCACCGATCGTCTCAAATTTAATAAAATGAGAAATTTCTCCAATTGATTCTTTTATCTTAGGCACAACTATGCCTACATGATGTAATTTCATAGGTATCACTTGCAGTACTTGTACAATAATCTAACGAAATCTGTCCGCAAAATAAATTCCTGGAATATGAATTTGTGTTAATTTTATATTGATATAAAATTCCAAGATAGCTATGCTAGAAAAACTGGTCAAGGATTCAAAGGCGCTTGAAAAAGCCATAGCAGGAGAAGAACTATCTTACGATGATGGGATGGAATTGATGTCGTATGACAATCTATACATGCTTGGTGCAACAGCAGATCTAGTTCGTCAGAAACGAGTTGGAGATGTCGTTACTTTTGCAGCATCTTACTACCTTAATTATACAAATGTATGTGCAGCAAGTTGTCAAATGTGTGCTTTTTACAGAAAAGGAAATGAAACCGATGCATATACGCTATCGCCAAAAGACATAGAGACTCGGGTCGGAATGGCAAAAGAACTTGGTGCTACCGAAGTACATATTGTTGGAGGCTTTCATACTGAATTGCCACTTGAATACTATGAGGAAATGTTTAGGGCAATCAAAAAAAATCATCCAAAAATGAATATCAAAGCATTAACTGCTGCAGAAATTTTCTTTATTGCTAGATTGACACATAATTCTGTTAAAGAAGTACTTGTACGATTAAAATCAGCAGGCCTTGATTCGATGCCAGGTGGCGGTGCAGAATTGTTTCACCCTGATGTTAGAAACCAAATAGTTCGTGGAAAATGCTCAGGTCAAGAGTGGCTTGACACGATAGAACAGGCACACAACCTTGGAATAAAAAGTAACGCAACTATGCTATTTGGCCATATTGAAAAACCAGAACATGTTGTTGATCATTTGATAAAACTACGAGAAGTCCAAAAAAGAACTGGGGGATTTATCACTTTCATACCGCTAAAGTTTAGCTTGGAAAATACAGAACTTGAGCAAAAAGGACTGGTTAACTCAGAAAGCGCTGCTACTTATGATCTGAGAATTATTGCTCTTTCAAGGCTAATGCTTGCAGGAGCGCTGGATAACATTTCTGTATATTGGGTCGCACTTGGCAAAAAGCTTGCTCAAGTAGCTCTAACTCATGGTGGAAATGATCTAGTTGGAACAGCCTTTTCTGAAGAAATCTACAAAGCTGCAGGAAAGGGGACAAATTCATCCATTTTGGAGCTATCCAGCATGGTAAAAGAAATTGGCAGGCAACCAGCACAGCGGGACACTTTTTTTAATATTTTACAAAAATTCTAGGTTTCTGTCGGTTTTTGTGTTATTGGTTTAGACGTTCCTCCCTTTTGTTTTCTTTTCAAACCAAAACTGATTATTAAAATGAAAAATCCTAGTCCAGCAATAATTTGGAGAATCGTTGACAAGCTGGTGTAAGTAGCTTCGTCCTCGTACAACTTTAGAGTCTCTTCTTCTGTCATTCCAGGTTTGCCAACTGGCATATTAGAATTAAGATATAAAGAAAGCACAATCCCCACTGCAAGCATTATGATTCCTGCAAAAAATATGCGCTTATCCATTGACTTTATTTAATAAATTGAAACCTATAACCATTGAGATATTTTCAAATCAAAGTCAGGAACAAGTCCCTTCTCGGTACCAAACTTAAACAAATCTCTAATTGCAGATTCACCTAAAATTCCCATCTCTATTGTTATATCATTTACATACATTCTGACAAATTTTTCAATAAGATCTCGTGGTTGATTGCGACTATACTGCATGGCATAATCTAGTGCGTCATTTATGCGAGCCATGCCATACACAATGGATTCACGGAAAAATTCATCAAATTTTCTTATTGTTTCATTTCCAAAATGGTCACTCATTACATTTATCCCAAGTGGGACTGGCAATCCACCAGTAGAATCTTTCCACCACGAACCCACATCAAGAATCTTTGAGAGATTGTTTTTATCATAAGTGATTTGAGTTTCGTGTATTACAAGACCTGCATCGACTTCTCCTTTTTCTACTGCACTTGTAATGTCGCTAAATTTCATTTCAACATAATCAAACTTTCCAATCATTAATTGCAAAAGCAGATGAGCTGAGGTCATTTTTCCTGGAATCGCTATCTTTGTCTTTTTTAATTCATCCATTGATAATTTTCTTTTAGATATTACGATTGGACCGTATCCTTTACCAAAACTACCCCCACTACGCAAAATAGTATAGTCAGGAATGTATGCACACGCATGCACAGAAACTGCGGTCACGTCTAACTCGTGTTTCATGGCTCTTTTGTTAAGGGTCTCAATGTCTTCTACAATGTGGTTTACTTTGAAAAGTGGTGATGTCACCTTTCCTGTAAGCATACCATAAAACATGAATGCGTCGTCTGCATCTGGTGTGTGGCCAAGTGTAATTTCCATAACTCTGTTTTTTGAGCCTATAATAAAAATCAAATTATAAAAAAAATAACAATAATTTCGTCAATCTAAAAAAGAAATTAAGTTGCTATCAAATGAAATCTGGTTGATGAAATTCATCATTACAAAAATCAGAACAATAAACTTGTCAGTTGATCATGTAAAATCCAGCAAATATGTTCTAAACGTTTAATAGCGGCTAGAAAAGGATTTTTTTTAAAAGATGAAATTCAAGGCAACAGATCAGATTCTGAAAATAATTGGAAACAAGAAGAACATTAGAAACTTTGGAGTAATAGCTCATGTAGACCACGGAAAAACAACCATGAGCGATAGTCTTTTGGCATCAAGTGGAATCATCAGTCCCTCTGTTGCAGGTCAAGCTCTTGCGCTAGACTCTATGAAACTAGAGCAAGACAGACAGATGACAATTGTTCAAGCAAAT
>CAZHDX010000044.1:0-10368 GCA_964531195.1 uncultured Nitrosopumilaceae archaeon | reverse complement strand
AAAGAAAATTCCAAAATTTCCAAATTTTTCTCAGAGATTATTGAGAATCAAAATTAAAAAAATCCACTATTTTAATTCCATATTATAGAATGTTGTGAAACCACTTAGGCTATTCACAACTAATTATAATTAAACAAGAAAGATCGAATAATTCTGATTATCAATTTTGATAATCAAGGTCGATATTTATTATCTAGGCTGAAAATAAATTTTTGTGGTGAACCAATAATGTCAGATTATGGAAGGAAACAAAAAATCATAGAAATTGGACACGACCAAAACGAATTAGGCATAAAGTATGATACTATAAACTTCGATTGGGAAAAGGCTTATGAAAAGAAAATCGAAGAATGGAAAAGGAAACATGAGGAAGTTTGAGTAAGTGCGAACAATGTGGGAAAAAGACAGAATACCACAGTACTCATTGTTCTGATGATTGCCTATTCAAAAGCATAGCAGGCAGCAAATCATTCATACAAGAAACGGAAATAAAACATACTAGAAAGGCATCGAATTTTTCTTAATTATACAAAAAAATCTTATTATTCCAAAAAAAAAAACCAAATTATTCTCATTTTTATATTATATCACAAAAAAAAAACCAAATTATTCTTGTTAACATTGTATAACAAAAAAAAAACACCCAAATTAATTATCTTTAAGTGTAAGTATCATGATAAAGTTGCATGAGTATCTTATCCCTTCTGGATTTGGAGAATCCTTTTTCTGCCTAATTCCGTAAAGGGATTCAGAATAGATGATGATACTATTTTTGAGTTAAAGTCTCAGTCAAAAAAGAAAAAAATTAACCTAAACAGTCATGTAAACAAAATATTAGATTCATACAATAATCATTACAACTATACAGAACAACTACATTATTTTTGGCTTAGTCCACAAATGTTCCAGTTGCTTATCGAACAAACAATTGATGGCAATATAAAAAAGATAGCAAAAGCTTATGAAATTGATCTATTAAAACAAATAAAATTCAGCCATATACCAATGGATTCTCGTTCAATAATGACGTTCATAGAGGGTACTTGTTTTATCCGCGACATACCCTTCTCAGAAAATCCATTGTCAGATACCGAAACAAGATATAATATTTTTCATGGATTTGGAACGAAATGGAGTCAAATAAAGAAATTATCAGTTGAATCTTTAATGAATTCAATAGATGCAGAGGTCAACGATTTTGAGGTTAGTGATGATTGTCTAAGTTTTACTGTGAAGCATAAGGAAAAAAAAAACAATTCCTTGATTGATGCACTGTAAACAATTCTTTTTTTTAAATAAGATATTCTCTATAAATTTTTTCAATATGGCAGCAGATTGAGCTAAAATTTTAAATCTTTTTAATAAGATATGATATCAAGAGAACAGGTTTAGGAATATGAAAGTTTTTCAAAATTCAATTATTATAGTAACAACACTCCTACTGATTATTTCTACAAATGTATTCGTACATGCTCAGCCCTACAATCCAGCTCTAGAAAACCAATTTGGTAGTACGTTAACGACAAAACTGTTCCATGATAATGCAGTATTAATTCTAAACCAAACAGCAGACAAGTCATCTTACAGGATGGGAGAAGGTATAGTAGTCAACGATGAATTGATAAATATTGGAAATTCGACTGTAAAAATAAAATATTGCGAACCTTGGGCTGCGTTTGAGATTAAAAATCAGACAGGAGCTGAAATGTGGCCAAAGTCTCAAATGGGCTGCATTCCACAGTTTATTGGCAAGGCAACATTGCTACCTGGTGATCATTTCAGAGTAACACCGTGGGAAACAAGCTCTGGTCATGTCGTTTCTCCTCCTAGTTTGGATGCTCCTGGAACCTACACCATAATATCAGTAGCGGCATTTACATTTGATTCAGACTTTTATGGCCAGGGTCAAGTAGAATCCTTGTGGTCAAAACCTCTCCAGATTACAGTACTTCCAGAAAAAGTTCCAGAATTTCCAATTGCTTTGCTGATAATGTTGATTGGGGTTGCTTCTGCAGTAGTGTTTTATAAAATTAAACCAATAACTAGAGTATATCATTAAAAGTGAAGCCAATATTACAACAGCTGTGGTCTTGATCAACAAGCTATTTTTTAAACAGTTCGACAAATAATATCTTGATGAATACCTTTCAGTGTTACCAAATATTGGGTGTTCAAAAAGATACTTCACTAAAGGAAATAAAATCTGCCTATCGAAAGTTGGCACTACAGTTTCATCCCGACAAAAACATGTCCGAAAGTGACGGTAAAAAATTCAAGGAAATTTCTGAAGCGTATCAATTTTTAAGAAAAGAACATAAAAAAAATACAAACTCACAAACCTTTCATTATAAAAATAAATCAAACCATAATTCCAATAACGATTTTTCAAAACAACATTCTTGGGGAGCTAGACCAGATGACCGCCCGCCTGAGCAAGATTGGAGCAAGTATACCAAACACACAGAAAGAGCATATCAAGATTTTTGGAAACAATATGAACAAGCTTTCTGGGAATACTATGAGAAGGTTCGCTCAGAGCCAAAAGTAGAGCCAGAACCGATTACAGAGCAAAAAGAAATCTCTGTCTCAGTAAATGTGGATCCTGGCAGATGCATAGCTTGTTGTAGCTGTGAAACCATAGCACCTTCTGTATTTGCAGTTGATAAAAATGTCAAAGTAAATCCAAAATCACATGTAATAAATGAGAATGGTTCTAAATTTGAAAAAATTCTAGATGCTGCCCAGACATGTCCAACGAAGGCTATCAGTATTAAAGACAAAGAATCTGATAGAAGATTGTATCCTTGGTAAGAACTTGTGAGATAGATTTGCAAAACAATTACGATTAAAACCCGTCAAATTCTAGGCTTTAGTGGATAAAAACAAATGAAAATTGATTCAATATTGCAAGAAACAAAATTGATTCTAAAGGAACATTCTCTTTGTGACAGTTGTCTTGGGAGGATACTTGGTCCAAAGCTTGGTCTTACATCTCATAAAAGACTAGGAAAAAAAATCAGGGACATTTTAAAACAACAAAATCCAAAGTCATGTTACATATGCAAAAACATGATGTTAACCCTTGATGTACAGCTAGAAAAAATGCTTGCCATGTCAAAAGATTATGATTTTTCCTCATTTCTGATTGGTGCAGTACTTCGACCTTCAATCTTAGATAGGGATGATCTCATACGATCAAAGTTTAAACTTCGTGGAATTCATAGCATAAAAAATGATGTAACAAGAGAAATAGGCAAAAGGTTTGGAAGAAAGACAAGAACAACGGTGAATTATAAAAATCCAGATATCGTATTCATGCTTGATTTTAAAAATGAAGAATGCGAAATCAAACCAAAACCTGTTTTTGTTTACGGAAGATATACCAAAACTGTTAGAGGTATTCCTCAGAAACAAAAACCATGTGAAAATTGTAATGGGAAAGGTTGCTTTGTTTGTGAATTTCATGGGATAATAGAATATGACAGTGTAGAAGGAAAGATTGCAAATTTTTTATTCAAAAAATTTGAAGCACAAAAAGTCAAGATAACTTGGGTTGGAAGCGAAGATGAGGCAAGTATGGTTCTAGGTAAAGGAAGACCATTTTTTGCAAAGCTTTTCAATCCGCATAAAAGAGAGATCTCTTTTGGACAAAAAGTAAATCTTAAAGAAATTGTTATTAAGAATCTTAAAACAGTTGAAAAAATTCCAAATGATATAATACGATTTACTTCAGAAATAGAAATGAATGTGGAGACAGAAAAAGAGGTAGAGTCGTCCCAACTCAAAAAACTTTACAAATTAAAGGATCAGCCGATTTTTGTCTATGAAAACTCTGGAAAAAGAAATCAAAAAAAAATCTATCAAATTCGGTATAAAAAAATATCAACAAATTCATTTTCTGTCTTTATGGAAGCTGATGGTGGAATTCCCTTGAAGAGGTTTGTTAATGGGTTTGAAGTGGCACCAAGCTTAACTAGCATACTTGAAAATCAATGTAAATGCCAAGTATTTGATTTTCACAAGGTTACAATTGTAAACTAGTTTTTGAATTTTTTATTTGAAAAAATCTAAACAAATTTTGATTTGTTTTGAAAGTGTCAACGTTTTTTTATAGTCTTTGTTTATTTTGGTATGATTGAATCCACTGCTAAAAGTTCAAGAGGCTTATAAAAATGGGTTATTGCCAGAGAAAATCTATTCTCTAATAATAAAACGATTTCCTGTAGTGCTCTCAGGAATAAACAGAATAGAAAAAGCCTCTAGAATTAACTTTCCAATTGCATATGTAGAGCCATCTCTTGTATTGTCTCACTCACACAGCTCAACTGATCTTGGAATTCTGTTTGCTAGAACTACTCCGGTTGTCACTGGAGAAAAAATGGAGATAATTATACAAATAACTGCTCCCCTTGTTGCCTTTGGTCTGAAAGGAACAATACATGCTATTCTTGCCCACGAGTTCTTGCACTATTTGGAACTGTCACGTCGAATATCAAAGATGGATATACTTTCAGATGAGATATCTGGAAATTTGTTTGAGAGTGTTTATTCTGACTCGACTAGACTTTTTGATCCAAGAGCGGTATTTGATGATAAGACCTTACTACTGCACATTACAAAAAAATTCCCAGAAGGATTTAGAGACTATAAGTTAGAAGACAAAACGGTGAAGTTTTGGATTGATCAAAACCTACCAACAACAAAAATTGCAATGGATACAAACATTGTGAAGATCCCGACAGAAATTCTTGCTAAAACAAAAATTGATCAAAATTTAGATTTACAACTTGGGCAATTAGAACAAAAGATGTCAAAACTTCGAAAGAAAAAATATTACTGAATAAACTCTGTCAAGTTACATTTTCCGCATGTGCGTCTGTTTTTGTGTTCTGACATGAATACTCCCTTGCCGCATCTTGAACATTCTTTTCTTGTCTTTTCTGCTTTTTCGCCTTTGATTTTGTAATAGTTGTGGATACTGGGACTGAAACCTTTCTTACCGGCCATTACTTAATCTCCTTTTCTGGCTTTTCTTTTGGTTCTGCTTTTTTGGGCTCATCTTTTTTTGGTTCTTTTTCTTTTGATTCCTTTGTTTCGGCTTTGTCAGTTTTTTCTGCAGGCTTTTCAGCTGCTTCCTTTGCACCGCCATTTTTTACCTTGTCTAACCTGGCAAAAATTGCTGGCTTTACATGCGTTCTTGCCAGCTTTTCATCATCATAAATGTAGAAAGTCCCAGAAACCATGGGTCTTCCAGTATCGTTTTGTAGTTTGATTGGAATTATGACTTTGCCTTCTAGGTTAAACTGTTTTGCTATCATATCAACAGCCTCAAGTTTTTTCATTTTTCCAGCAAGTCCCTTGAAAGTGCACGTAATCTCTCTTCTTGCAAGAAGATTGTTTTTTACATCCTGTATTATCTCAATCATCGACATGTATCCCAAGTCCTCCCAATAGTTCATATAAATCTTAACCGGTCAGTGCCAACAAATTTAAGAAATAACCTCATTGTCTGACTGTGGATCGTTTTATGATTCACCTGAAAAATTCAGGTTATCTTCCAAAGGATGCAAAACGGATTCTCTTAGAAGCTGATAATCTTGTTTCTGATATGCATGCAATAGTAAGAGATGTTAGAGTTTCAAGTAAAAGTCTAGAATTTGATGTCTCCGTATCAAAAGAATATGTAGATGCATTGATAAAAAAATTGGAAAAGATCGGACCGCTTGATAACAAAAGACTACTTGTTGAAGAAGAAATAGAAAAGGACGATGCAATAGAAATGGGTAGGCAATATTTTAATTCTGAAAGATTTTGGGAGTGTCATGAAATTCTAGAGGGTGTATGGAAAAAAACATTTGAAAAAGAAAAGGATACAGTTCAAGGAATAATTCTTGTGGCAGCGGCCTTTGTCCACTATCAAAAAAATGAAGAACAAATCTGCCTTTCTATAATGAAGCGTGCATTAGAGAAGCTCGACAATGAAAGTTATCACGAAATAGACATAGGTGCTATACAAAAAAAAGTATCAGGTATTATTCAGGATGGCAAGATACACTCGTTTACGATTTGATTAAATTTATAGCGGATTTGATTACGTCTGCACCTGCAAGCATACCTATCTTTCCCTTTTTGGCTTCATCTTCTGTAAACCTTCTAGTTCCATCTTTTTTAACGGAAGCTCCAGAGACCAATACTGGAACAGGATCATCGCTGTGTCCTTTGTTTATGCATGGTGTGGAATGATCACCCGAGATTACAATTGAGACCTTTCGTGGATCGATATTTTCAAGTAAAGTTCCAAAAAATCGCCTGTCAATCTCTTCGATATTTTTCATTTTTCCTATCGCGTCTCCATCATGACCAAACTCATCGGGACCTTTGATGTGCACATAAATTGCATTTTGGGTCTCCATTGCCTTTGCCGCAACCCTTGCTTTTTCTTCATAATCAGTCAAGCCACCAGCACTGAATGTTTTCATCTTTAGCACATTTGAAATTCCTATCTCTACTGGCATGTCCACAATACATGAAAAATTCATTTTGTGTAAATCATTTATTGGAACTACATCTGGAAACCTATTTCCCGCATCACGCAATAAAATGCAGTTCAAAGCTTTCTTGTTTTGCTCCTTTCTTTTCTTATTTGTCTCACTGTTCTTCATTATCTCCAGAGACTGTTTTGTAAATTCGTTAACAAGCTGTGCAGAAATCTTCGAGCCTTCTGACTCGTTTAGTGGAAGGGATCTCTCAATTGTGATGTAGTCTCCAACAGCTTTTGCTACACCCATTCCTGCTATCCTTGCATATGCAGGATCAGTGTTGCTAATCTCCGAAGAAAGCTCCTTACCTTCACATCTTATCCTGACAACTACCCTGTGGCCTATTGTTGGTGCAACAACAACTGATGCCCCTGGAATTGAAAACTTGATCTTTCTTTCTATTTCAAGCGCTACTGCTAGCGCATCTTCTTTTTCTATCTTTCTTCCAGCTCTTCTATCTATGATTATGTTGTCATCATTTACTGTTGCAAAGTTTCCACGCAAAGCTAAATCTCCACTTTTGAAATCAATTCCTATTCCAATTGCCTCAATTACACCACGTCCAACATAATCTGCATGCTGAAACTTGTATCCAAGCATGTTAAAGACAGCAATATCTGATTGAGGAGCAATTCCTTTTCCCACCGAAATTACTTGTCCTATAGAACCATTTTGTGCGATTTTATCCAAATTAGGAGTTTTTGCATAGCTTAGAGGAGTGGTGCCCTTTAGATCAGGATGGGGAAGATCACCAATCCCATCAAGAAGGACATAAACCATGTGTACATCAGAATTATTGATATCTAATCAGCCTAATCTCGAAGTTTATGCCGGTACACATAAACTTTACAATGTTTTTCCTATTTTGGAAACCCAATTGTTTTAAATAACTACAATATTTGAAAAGCAAGTTTTATCTTTTGTAACATTATAAAATTACACAAGAATGAAAATTCTAGTATTGCTATTTGTTTTTTTGGCATCATCAACTATCATAGAAAGTTCTTATGCCCAGTCTCCGGATCAACAAAAACCTACTCCAAAATTTTTCGTACAACTTCAACTTTACGACTCTAACGGTTATCTTGTGGGATATATTCAAGGAAGACCTGAGGTTTATGACGTGAATAGAACTATCGCGTGGGTTTCACCACATGCTACCCATGAACCGATAGTCTATGAAGGCCAAAAATATGACTTGCTAAAATTTGTAGACAATATTAATGGAGGAACTGGCATTAGTCCATTGGGTTATTACTTTGTATGGGACACCATAAATGGTCAACAAACCACAATTTTTCGAGAGTGGCATGATTCTATTTTGACAAATACTGGTGATATTGCTAAAGTCTATTGGGAGATACTAAATCCTTCTGACTAGAATTTTTTGAGTGCGATGCATTGATATTTTTTGAAAGTAATATCCCTACGCCGATTGCAAAAAATGTTATCAGTGGCATAAACCTGTAGGGTTCACTTGCATTTTCGGTAAATGTTGCAGCCAAGGGTTGTAACAATATGGAACCCATCAAAAACAACAAAATCGAATCTGCATGAATTACTCCCCTTCGTGCCGCAAAAAATAACATTACTGTAACTGACAATAAAAATAATACTACAACAGGATCAAACCTCATCTGATATACAAACGCATTAAATGCACTCCAAAAACCAAATGTGTTAGTAGAGGTAATGCCTCCTGCTGAACCAAATTTAACAATGGCTATGGCTATTATGGCTAAATGGGAAACTATGACTAGTATTTTTCTTCGGGTCGTGACAGATGATCTGAATGTGAAAAAAAATGTAAAAGGAAGAAACACGACAGTGAGCGGCTTGGTAAGCACAGATGCTACAAACGAAATGGGAGAAAGAGGCCAGATTTTGTATACTGCATATAGTGAAAGGAGATAAAGTAATGTCCAGTAATTATCATATGTAACACTAGAACTATAATAAAGAAATATTGAGCTTTGAAGAACTAGAATCATAGATACGATTCCCGCAAATCGGCTCTTTGTTATCAATTTTGTAAAAAAATAAGTCAGGACAAGCAACGAAATACTTGCCATGTAAGGAATCACTCTATAGCTTCCAAATAGAGTCATGGAAACATTATCAAGGAAATACTTTAGGTGTAAATCATATCCTTTTGTTACGCTATCTATTGTCCAACTTTCTAGTGATGGTTTGACTCTAGTCCTATAATCTTCAAAATCCTCTTCAGTAAAAAGATGGCTTGCTGTAAAAACGACAAATGCTCCAACCAAAATTACAATAGTTATCAGAGCTATTTTTTTTGATATTTCAAAATTTAAAATGAACTTTACTGAACTAGGAATTTTTTTTGGTAGCCTGCCCTTGAAATATAAAATTCCAAATACTAAAAGAAAAATATTTGTAATTAATAATGGTACAGCCATTATTCCAGGTTCAAAGGGATTTATGTCAAAATATTCAGGAATGGTGCTTACTGTCCTCATTATGAGGTTTGGAAACATAACTGTGGCTTCTGCTATTAGAACAAAACAAAGTGTTGCCACAAAGATTGCCCATAAGACTAGTTTCTTGTATTGGGGCAAGGAAATCTGGCTCAATTATATCGCTATTTCCTAGCCATGCTCATTTGATAAATTTTCACGCGATCTTCTGCCTTTTTTAGAAATCCTGTTTAATGCCGAACCTTTTTCCAAATTTGGCAGACCAATAATAAATACACAACCCATCCTGATTTTACTATGAAGGAAACTTGTATTAGGCTAGGTCGTGGAATTACAAGATCACCTTTTTTGTATAATGTAGAAGATCCACTTGAAGAGCAGTTTTTCTTTAGTGCGATAGCAAAGTTTGGAATAAGCAGTGATTCCCTCAGAAAGATTAATCCTAGTTATGATGATCTGCTTGAGATATACTCTGAGCTAAAGACTTTTGGTATTAGCCTAAAATATTACGAGAAATTACGTAATTTACATCAGCAAGCATCTTTCTAATCTTAAAATCTAGTTAGAATCTAGTTTTGAATCTACTTTGATGTGAATCTTCTCGCCGTTGTTATGATGGTTGTTGTACATCATCTTTGTCTTGAATCCTTTTTTATTTAGATATCCTTCAAGTAACATTGCCCAGGGAAGTGAATGTCCGCTGTTTATCTTTGATTCTAGAACAATGTGATTTCCATGAGATTCGTAATGTGCTTGTCCTGAGCATGTAATCTGTAAAGTAGAATCAACAAGTGCAATAATTTCATCAATTGTCTTTGCTTCCAAATCAACGCCATTTTTTTCAAGAAACTCTAACATGTTAATTTCATTGTTTTTAGAATGTAATACTGAATTTAACACAAAACCAAGACCGTTTTCATTTATTGTCTGGATTATTTTTAAAGTCTCTTGCGCATCAATTTTTGTCATGTTAAAAAGATTAGCAATCTTGGTACCATTTTTCCATGTTTGCTCAAATATCTTGGCTTGATTTGCACCCAAAACTTCTGTTGACAAAAATATAGCGCCCTTGCCATTATTGCTATTTATCATAAGAATTTCAGAATCATCAAATATTATCGAGTTTTGAGAAATATCAGAGATCTTTATCTTGACTCCATCAGGAATTGTCTTGAATGTTTCTGAACCAACAAGGCTTGACGGAATTATAATCTTGATATCAATATTTTTTCTAATAGCATGAATTATTGATCCTTTGCATTGTGAAAAAAGATTCAATCCCCATGAATCAACTATTGCATGAATAGAGGTCTTTGAAGTTTCAATCATGGTTACAAGTTGTTTGAAAACATAGTTAGGAGTAAGGTGGAAATACCTTTTTTCTTCAG
>CAZHDX010000043.1:0-10606 GCA_964531195.1 uncultured Nitrosopumilaceae archaeon | reverse complement strand
TTTAAATCTAACTTTTGAGAAAATCCAACAAAGCAGAGTTTACTTCGTCTGCATGTGTCCATGTAATGCAATGTGGCCCATCTTTAATCACTACCAATTTGGCTCCCTTTACCAACTTTGCAGTTTTTGCTCCCGATGCTGCTAGAGGAACAATACGATCTGCATCACCATGAATGACTAAAGTTGGCACATCATCTCGCAGCAAATCTTTTCTAAAATCTTCATGCCAAGTAGGTACACAGGCATAGCTTGCAGTGGGAGATGAGGTAGCTGCTAAATTCCAACACGCTTGGACTATCTGCTCGCTTACTTTTTTCTCCATCAGCAAATCAGTATTGAAAAAATTCTTGAAAAATTCGGTAAAGAATGCATAACGATCAGCAGCAATTGCTTTTTGGATTCCATCAAAGACAACTTGGTCAACGCCTTCTAGATTGTCTTGTGTCTTTAGCAAGAAAGGTGTAACAGCTCCTATGTAGACTGCATTTTTCACTCCTTTGGATCCATGCTTTCCAAAATATCTAGCAATCTCACCTCCTCCCATCGAAAAACCAACTAGCGAAAAATCATGCAGTCCTAACTGTTTTACAAGTCTGTGAAGGTCGTCTGCAAAAGTATCATAGTTGTAGCCTGTGGTTGGCTTGCTTGAATTGCCGAATCCTCTGCGGTCATATGTGATTACTCGGAATCCAGCTTGAAGCAGAGCTGAAGTTTGTTTTTCCCATGAATCTCCGTTAAGTGGATATCCATGGATTAACACAACTGGTTTTCCTGATCCATGATCTTCATAATAGATATCAATTGAACTCGAGTTTTCTTTACCTACATTTACAAATGGCGTGCAATTCTCGCCTCACTGAATCATTAAAGATTTTATTCTATATAAGATCGATCAAACTTGTTTCATATTAAAAAATTGAAATACAATGAAGACCATTAATTCTTAATGCGTGCAGCCGTAATCCCAAATATTAAGGGAAAATGGGAAGTAAAAGAAATTCCTACACCAAAAGCTGGAGTTAATCAAGTTCTGATAAAAATTAAAGCAAGCGGTCTGTGCTATACTGATGTACATATTACAGAGGGTGAGATACCTATACCAATCGAGTTTCCGCGAACAATTGGCCATGAACCTGTTGGTGAAATAGTAGAGGTAGGGCAGGGGGTAACTACTCGACAAGTAGGTGACAGAGTAGGAGTACCTTGGTTGCAAAATACTTGCGGACGATGTGAATGGTGTCTTCGTGGAAAATACCTCTTTTGTGAAAAACAAATGGGTACTGGAATCAGTACTCAGGGAGGACATGCTGAATATATGCTTGCAAGTGCAGAATCAACAATGCTTTTACCTAAAGAACTTTCTTATGACCAAGCAGCTCCTATTTTTTGTGCAGGTTACACTGTATACAGCGGATTAAGACATGCAGATCCAAAACCTCATGAAAAAATTGCAATAGTAGGAATCGGAGGACTAGGACATCTTGGAATTCAGTATTCTAAAGCATGTGGTTTTGAAACAATTGCTGTTACTCATTCAATGGACAAAGAAGATCTTTGTTACAAGATGGGAGCTGATTTGGTAGTAAAAAACGCAGAAGAATTGAGACAAGCAGGAGGTGCTGATGTGATACTTGCAACAAGCAATTCCAATCAGGCAGCAAGTGAATCAATAGCTGGTCTGCGACCTGATGGTAGAGTAATGATAATTGGCTTTGATAGCAAACCAATCCAAGTACCCCCTCATATCTTAATGACCCGCGCTAGAATAATGGGGTCTCAACAAAATTCGCGAGAATATCTTTACGAGGCGCTGGATTATGTGGCAAAGGGAAAAGTCAAAGTCATTATGGAAACCTTTTCTCTCGATGATATAGATAGGGCATATGATAAAGTAGCAAACGGTCAAGTTAGGTTCAGAGCTGTAATAAAACCATAGACCATTTTTCAATGTTGTTTTATCTTTTCAGACTCTCGCCTCTTAATTTTGAATTTTTTTACAAAAATGGATCTAAAATACGATCAAGATGAGTTGAAAAGAGCTTGACTATTTTAGTGGCTTGCTCGTCAACATCAGATAGTTCTTCGTGATTATCTTCGGTTGCTATTTCCCCTTGAAGGAATTCTGACAACACTCTATATTTCATCTTCTCTATCAAAAGGATTCACCGTATAGAATGCGTCCTCCTATGTTGGTTACATAGTTCTATGAATTACAAAATCTGAAAGCAGGTTCAAATTCATGAATCTCTTAACAATAATCGAATTATATTCTAAACCAAGTTCTCTATGAAATGAATGTAAGATATGTTTTTCATGTAGATTGTGTTTATAAAACATCTTTTCATAAATACAGTAATAGAAAAATGGAAATATGCTATTTTTGTGAACATAAAATCACGCCAATAGATACCAAAGAAGATGATGATTTGAACATTCTCAATAACTCTAGACTTGAAGTGAATGAAAATGAGTTGAAATGTGTTTGCAAATGTCATTCTATTCCTAATCTAATTTTAATGTGATCATGATTCTATTTTCTTTCATTTAGTCTCGCTGTCTTGGGTTGTTGTTTTCAAATTCCAGCAATTTTTACAAATAAAGCCCTTCAAATGCCATTCTTTTTTCGGACTATAACTGATGAATCCAAGTTTGACACCACATACACTGCAAAATTTTTTTGATTCATTATGTGATTTTTCTTTTTCATCAAAACAAGGTTTGCAAAGCCAGCCTTTAATGTCCCATTCTTTATTAGGTTTCCACAAGCTGAATCCACCCGGCTCTGCCCCGCATGAAACGCATTTGTTATCATTATTTTTCTCATAATGTTCTTTCATCATATCCACATAGCAATCTCCACACAATGGACCATCAACATCCCAATTCCTCTTTGGTTTATGAGTATGAAAAAGGTGTTTCTTACAAACAGTACATACTGCATCCTTTTTACCAAATAATCCCATAAAAGTAAACTAATCCCATGTTAAAAAAAGACATCTAGAATATTGATTATTTGTATTAGCATGGCATACTAGGTACTATTTCTAGGACCACTTTTGCAAAAATGCTGACAAAGTTATCCGCTTGAATAATTTGAAATAAAAAAGCTTATCTTTCATAAATACAGTATAGTTAGAACGAATCAATATGACCGTTGAAGAAAACCTGAAGCTCATGAAAACCTTAGATGATTCATGGAATAATCAGGATTGGGATACGTTTACCAAGCGTCATGCCAAGCACACTACCGTGTACTGGCCTGGGCAACCAGAGCCAACAAGAGGAGTAGATAACCATAAAGCAGAGTGCATTGAATTTTTCACGACTTTTCCTGATAATCATATCTTCAATGACCCATACCAGGTACTTTTTGGTCAGGATGATTGGACTTGTTCAATAGCTAGATTTATCGGCACAATGAAGGGACCAATGAAAGGTCCAGGTGGAAAAATGATTCCGCCAACAAATAAGAAATTTGAAGTAGAGTTTTGTACAGTAGCGCACTGGAAAGACAAAGAAATTGTTGAGGAAAAACTCTTCTATGATCTAGTTGGACTGATGAAACAAATCGGTTTAGGATGATTTGATTAAACTCTGTATACCGTCAGGATCAGACAAACGATGGGACGGGTACCATCTAGGCTATTCAGGTTTCTCACAATCTAATTTTTCAAGGAAATTTATGATCATATTTTGATGATTTCATTAGATACAAGCCACTGTATTCCTTTGATAAAATCATCATCGGATATCTGACCACTAGCCCACCATGAAGCATTTGATTTGATCCAGGAGGGAATTTGATTCGATTCAGTAGATGCAGCTTGTGATGCAGGTATTTTCATAATTCCTTGCTGAATTAAATATTGAATACCCGATATAAAATCAGAATCACCCATCTGATTTTGTGACCACCATTTTGCGTTGTTTTTAACCCAGCTTGGTATCTTAGTTGACGATGCAGATATGACAGGAGTCACGGCAGAACTTACTTGTGGTATATTTTTTCCAAAGCTTGTCTGGTTAGTGTTTTGATTAAAGCAAGGATTGAATTTAAAATTAGTTTGGTTTGCATATGGAGACATGTGTAATCTAGTCATGTTTCCATAGTGACTGGTGTGATGGATGAAATTTCCTGTCTGGTTTCTGTACTGACCAAATTGTGATTCTCTAATACCTGTCATATTTTGAAATTGACCAGAGCATGGGTGCATGCCAAAGCTAGTATGATTTGCATTCTGTCTGGTTTGAAAATAATTTTGTGGTGGATCCTGTGCTAAGGCTGACATTGGACCATATCCCAAACTTGATAACATAAAAATGAATGCTAGAATTATTGGAATTGTGCGGAAATTATTCTGAGGTTTAATAATATTTTGTGTCTCAAAAAAATCTGCAATAAAATTCATTTCTACTCATCGCCGTATTTATTCCAGTCTGTTACTGTGATTGGATGATTAAATTTTGCACTTGTATCCCCAAACTTGAATTTTCTTTTCATATATGTACAATTATTTTTTTTAATATAATGATTGTTTAACTTTGTAAGTTAACAAAGTTAGTGAACAATGTGTCACAATTCTTTATTATTTAATTACAGTATGAATGTCGAAAATGGATTCGAAAAATGCAAAAAGCAATACAAAATGGCTTGTATTGATGTTAGGCATAACGCTATGTGCTACAGTTGGAGTATCATTAGCATATGCACAAACTTCTGGAACAGGTACCGGATCAGGTTCACAAACTGCGCCACAGATTCAAGGATCTGTTAATTTGCAGAAGATGCTAATGTCCAGCGTCCAGACAAAATTCACAGATGCAGCAAACACAGCTGCCGGCGCTGTAACTAATGGCCAAGTGATAGGCGGTGGCCTATCAGTGACTCAGGGATCTGTAGTCTACAACTTTAGGGTGTTTGATGGTACAAACATCTATTCTGTCATAGTAGATGCAGGAAACGGCAAAGTGCTGAACACCTCACAAGGCTATCCAATGCAATTTGGTAGTTTACTTGGAGGAGGACATTGTGCAATGCATGGATTCCAAATGGGAAGCAATACTTGGAAATCACAACAACAATCAACAACCCCCTCTACTACGGTGCCATCAACTGGAACCTAGTAGAACCATTTTTTTCACACAACCTCGACTTTGGTATGGATTTTAACAATTTTTACCAAATCATAACGCATGATATTATCTTAGCTTCAATTTTTGTGAACAAGGATAGTTGCCTTTACTGATTGTCGATCTTGCGAAAAAATCTTTTATTTATAAATTACTCCCATTTAGTACTGCTAAATGGTAAGTTTAACCTAAATATTTTGAAATCAAAATATATTGCATGAAGAAAAATCAAGTTGCAATTTTAGGTATTTTTGTATTCACAACTATTTTTATTGTCTCTCAATCTGCCTTTGCCCAGTATAACGATGGCTCAGCACCAACTACCCCTGAGCCTAATCCATCAGTTCCAGAATTTGGATCAATGGCATTCCTAGTTCTTGCCATTGCAATATTGAGTATTGTAGTAGTTGCAAAAAAGACAAGACTTTCTAGATTGTAAACCTAACTTTCTTTTTCACTTTCATCTATGATTCCTCTTATTTCAAAATTGATATTCTTGGTTGTAGATGTACTACCCTTCCAAGGATCAACACTTTCTCTTCTCATAATTACTCTAATAGCAATAATAGCACTAGTAATTTTTCGATTTGTAGCTCTTCTGATAATAGCAGCCATTATAGCTGTATTTTTACTTGTTTTGATGTTCGGAGGAATACCAATTCCTACTCAAGCATGAGTTGTAATGATCTTAAAGACTTTCCAATCATACCTTGCTTGCGATTTTAAATAATCGTATTTTTAATAATTACATATGGCTTCGCCAAATAATCAAGATAGATTTCCAGACTGGGATAATCTTTACAAACAGGAGGTAAAGACAATGCCCTGGTACAACGAACAGTTGGACATTGACCTAGAGAAGATTATAAAACAAAGAAAATTCACAAAAGGTAGATTTTTAGATCTTGGTACTGGTCCTGGAACACAAGCAATTCAGCTTGCAAAGTTGGGTTTTGATGTCACTGGAACCGATTTGTCAGAAAATGCAATAAAAAAAGCAAGAGAGCTTGATAACTCTGTAAATTTTATGGTTGATGACATACTGCATTCCAAACTAAATACTACCTTTGATTATATCCTAGATAGAGGATGTTTTCATGTGTTACCTCCTGACAAATGGAATCAGTATACTAGAAAGATTTACGAAATGCTTGATAGCAATGGCTTATTCTTTCTCAAATGTTTTAGCAAACAAGAAAAGAAATTGACTTATGGTCCATACTTGTTTTCCGAGCAAGACTTGAGGAATATTTTTGGCAAAGAATTTGTAATTGAAAGTATTATAGATACAGAGTATCAGGGTACTCTGGAAACTTTTCCCAAAGCACTGTTTGTTATAATGAGTAAGAAAAAGTAGCTTTTAGACTCGTTTATTTTTGTTGCCCAAAATTAATATGTACAATTTCACATCTTATGCCATGCAGGGTATCACTCCGTTCCTTTGGTTCGAGCGGGAAGCTGAAGATGCGGCAAAATTCTACGTTTCCATTTTCAAAGAAAATTCAAAGATAGTTAACAGCACAAAACTGGAAAACACGCCTAGCGGAGATAATACTTACATCGTAGAATTGGTTCTCCGTGGAACACACTTTCTATTCATTAATGGTGGAAAGACTCTTGGTTTTACCTTCTCACCTGCTACATCGTTCGTGATTGAATGCAAGGATCAAAAGGAGATAGATCACTACTGGAAACACCTAGTTGATGAAGGCAAACCGATCCAATGTGGCTGGTTGACAGACAAATATGGTGTAACGTGGCAGGTAGTTCCAAACATTCTCCCCCGATTGCTGGCAGGCTCTAACGAAAAAGGACGCGCTCGTACAATGCAAGTAATGTTGAGTATGGTCAAGCTGGACATAAAGAAGCTTGAGGATGCTTACGCCGGAAGATAATGTTGCAGATTCAATCAACTTTATTTTTGCAGAACAGGTTACAAAACCAGTAATAAAATTTGGACCCAATAACAAATTAATCTGTATGATTAACTATTATTTTAAATGTCAAATAGAATTGTATCATTTCTTCCAAGTGCTACGGAGATATTGTATGAGCTTGGAGCAGGAAACGATATAGTTGGCGTAACGCATGAATGCAATTACCCAAAACAAGCCAAAACCAAACCTCAGGTAATTCACTCCTCTTTTGATCCTAATACCATGACAAGCAAGGAGATTGATGATACTGTAGTAAGAATGATGCATTCTGGAAAGGATATTTATATTTTAGACGAAGAAGCACTCAAAAAAGCAGATCCAAACCTGATCATATCACAGGGAATCTGTGAGGTATGTTCACCTTATACAAAAGAAGTATCAAGAGCAGTTAGCATTTTGCACAACAAGCCCGAAGTTTTAATTTTAGATCCACATAATCTTGAAAACATTTTAGAAAACATTCTTGCAATTGGAAACAAAGTTGGCAAAACGGCAGAGGCACAAAAACTAGTACTTGAATTAAAAAATCGAATGCAATCTGTAAATCGCAGATCAATTGAAGAGCCAAAAAGGGTTCTTTGTCTTGAGTGGCTTGACCCATTATTTACCGCTGGTCATTGGGTTCCCCAAATGGTAGAGATGGCAGTAGGAATAAACGGCTTGGCTTCTGCAGGAGATCAATCAAGACGCATGACAATTCAAGAAGCGGAAGAATACGACCCTGAAATTATAGTGCTGATGCCGTGTGGATTTGGTATTGAAAGAACCATTTCAGAATACAAAAAATTACAAGACAACAAAAAATGGCAAGACCTTAGAGCGGTCAAAAACGGTGAAATCTATGCAGTAAACGCAAACGAATATTTTTCAAAGCCAGGTCCAAGAACAATCACAGGACTTGAAATTTTGGCTAAAATAATACATCCAGAAACCTACGCAGACATACAAATTCCAGAGAATTCTTTTCGAAAAATTTCAAATTAGGCAGAAATAGACCGTAATCATTGGATCTAGTATTTTCAGACATTCATGCAGATTTTGATGCGATTGAAAGAATCCTCAGCATAGCATCTGATAAAGCTTTTATCAAAAAATATGGAAATTTTTCCAGAATAATCAGCCTTGGTGATGTTTTAGAAAGAGGAGCTTATCCAAAAGAAGTTTTAGCCAAATTGCAATCCCTTGAAAAAAATTATCCACTCCATTCCGTCATGGGAAATCATGATGAAGCATTTTTGTATAAAAGACAAGTCAGCGGTAGCTCGTTAGAAAGCCTTGATGCACATAACAATCTTTCAAAAGAAGATCTTTCTTTTTTCAGACAAAATAAGGATGGAACTTTTGGTAACCAGCTATTCAGAGACAAAAAAAATGGAATACTCTGTGTCCATGGTGGACCACTTGACCCAAAAAAGATCACACCTAAAAATGTGCAGGACGAAGCTTGGCTTTATCAAAGGTCATGGCAAAGGCTTTCACCAGAGGATTTTGAGTTTTTTAGCTACGCTGGGTATCACTACAAGGCCTCATCTGCCTTTGCAGAAGCAAAAATCCACGAAACCAATGTTATTCTGTGTGGCCACCAGCATCTAGAGACTGCAGTAATGCAGGACGGAGGGATTCATGAGATATATCATTCCCTAAAGATAAAAAAAGAAAAAATATCAAAATGGACTCTGGAAAAAAGAGAGATTGAGATAGAACCATCAAATAGTTATCTTATAAGATTGGGTCTTGGAGGTCCATCTGGAAATTACGGAGGTGGATATACAGATTCTCATTTTGGGATTGTGGAATATGATCCAAAAAAAGTAACCCTATTTACTGTAAAGTTGAAATAAATTAAAAATGAGCGCCACAGAGACTCTGCGAAATGATCACAAGCAGATAAGACGCCTAGAAAAAATCATTATAGCATGTTACACTAAACTATATGCAGGAGAAAACATTCCGTTCTCTGACATTGAACAGATCAGTGTAATAATGTCAGAATTTCTGGATGCAATCCACTATTCCAGAGAAGAAGATGCCTATTTTGCTTGCGTGGTAAGCTATGATTCCCTAAAAGAAGAGATTAGAGGATTCATGATAGAGCATGAGTTTGCAAGAAGAATTGCAAAAAGCGTTTCTGATAATCTTCAAAGCTGGAAGAGTGGAAACGACAAAAGAGAACCTGTTGCAAGATATCTCAAAACCTATGCAGTTTATCTTGATGATCACATGAAAAAAGAGGATAGGTTCTTTGATGTTGCAGAACGAGACATTTTATCACAAGAGGAAGAAAAAGAAATGTATGAGGAGTTTCGTGCAGTCACTGCCGTAATGACAAAGCTTGATGAAATGTTAAAGCTGATTTCTAGTTTGGAGCAAAGACCATGGATGAAAAATTATTCCTCAAAAACAGATTTTACTTTGGGATAGACCACATCGTTTTCTTGTGTGTGATATTTCTTCATAATTAAGAGTAATAAAGCAGAATTATTATATATCATCACCATAGTATGCAAACTATACATACTATGATGAATATTTCACATCTCCGCATTCACATTGCTCCAGTTGGATTTGAGATTGACAGGATTGTAATTCCAGTAAGAGAGATGAAAGCAGACAAGGTCTTTCTACTGATGCACGGTGATCCTGCAAAGGACAAGGCGAGGCCTTACATGGAAAAGATTCGTACAGATCTTAAAAAAGAAAAGATCGAAGTTCAAGTAGTATATTCTGACAGATTTGATCTATTCAAAATCCTAAAGTCAGTCAAAGAAATTGTCCAAAAAGAAATAGACAACGACATTTTTGTTAATGTCTCTTCTGGTTCCAAAATTCAGGCGATTGCCTGCATGATGGCTTGCATGATGTTCCAGGGAAAAAACAAACTCACACCATATTATGCAGAACCAGAAAGCTATGCCAGTGTAAAGGGCGCACAACTTTCCTCAGGACTAAAAACAGTAGTGCAGCTTCCAGCATATGAAATTCACACTCCAAAACAAACCTTGATTCAGGCCTTGAAAATCATTAAAGAAAATAGTGGAAAGATAACCAAGAAAGAGATGGCAAGACTTGCTTATGAAAATAAACTAATTTCAGTTAATGCAAGAGAAGAAAATTTTCAACAAGCCAGGTTTGCCAGCCTTGATAAAAATATCATACAACCCTTACTTCAGGATTGGAAATTTATTGAAATAGAACAAATAGGAAGAAACCGCTGGATAAAAATAACTCGAGAAGGAATGGGTGCAGAAGAGTTTCTTACGTAGTAAGCTCTGGTTTTATAGTCCATGCTATTGCCATAGCAATAAATGGAATCGACACCAGAGCAGCAATTTCTACATAGGCCTTGTACTGTTCACTGTGAGCAGGGTCAGGGTGAGTAACCAGAATGGGAACGGGTAGTGCGCAAGCAAACCAGATAACTGAAAGCATAATTATTAATCTCAGGGATTTTTTCTTCTTTGGAGTCATAGTATAATTTTGCCTTAGTTCTATTAATTTGATTAGTATGATTATCTGGCCGCTGCACCGCCATCCAACGG
>CAZHDX010000042.1:0-10951 GCA_964531195.1 uncultured Nitrosopumilaceae archaeon | reverse complement strand
TAGTTCCATCAGAAGGAGTAAAATCAAATTTTACATTAGTTATTGCAGATGAAATCTGCGGTGTGGGAGAAGGTGAGGAAGAGGCATTAGGTGTTGCAGCCGCAGTGTTAGAGGGATCTGTAGAAGTATCATCTGAGTATACAGCAGAAACTCTGAATGCATAAGCTGTATCAGTTTCTAATCCGGTAAGTGAATAGGTTGTAAAAACACTTCCAGTATTCCTAACGATAGTGTGATATGCACCTGTGCTCAATCTTTGTTCAATTTTATAACCTACTATAATTTTTCCATAGTTTTGTGTGGGTGCTTCCCATGAGAGTGTTATTTGAGTTGGAGATACTGCGGATGCAATTAGATTTGTAGGAGTAATGGTTGGAACTGGAGTTTTTGCGAAGACCACGTTTGATAAAGCACATAATCCAACAGCAAGAGTCAACAAAGCAAGAATAACAAGAATTCTTATTCCCTTAGGCAATTCCATACGCAGGTCTTAAATGGGTTGAGTATTTTTATTTTAAGTTCAATAAATCCATGAGAAGCTAATAGCTTAAAAAGATGATATATGAAATAAACCATCGTTAAGTAATCTTATCAGGTCAATTCATGTATCCTTCAAACCAAATTATAATCCTATCAAAACTGAAGCAGATTATAGAGTAATCGATCGTAATATTTCCAGATTTGGCAGGACAGTCTTATTTACTTTCACACCAATTATTGATTAGTTGATGGAGCCGTAGGACGTTGTGGGTGGGTTGGGTTTTCACTTACGGCCTACAGCCCCATCGGATTTGAATTCTTTTGTATGTAATTAAATATTTCAAAATCTTATGTTTGCAATGTTTTATTCATTAAATCGATGTTTTAAAGAATAATTGTTCAATAGGTAAAATTTTTGATGAGTTTTGATAGATATTATATGTCTTAAATTTTCCATGAAAAAGTTTTCTTCGGTTAAGACCTTAAGAAATGTAATGTGCCCGAATATCAATCTAGTTTGCCAGAATTTTTTTATTTGATAATAATTGGGACACACTAAGATTAATACTCCAGCATGTTTCAAAATTACTTGCATGAAAGGAGAAATAATAGAAAATAGAATAGTAATATGGGATATTCAAGATTCACAATATCTATTTACAAACGGCTATTACGGAAAACCAGTTGGCATTACCAAGCCAAAACCAGAAGAAATTACTGTTCCATTGATTTTAGACCTCATAGAAGGGTATTATCTAGTGCAAAAATCAAAAATTAATGTACGCAAAGGAAAAAAACTTCTTACAGATAACGACCTACTTGCAATATGCAGAAATGAATATCATAATTTTGATAAAAAATATATTGTCTATAGAGATTTTAGAAATAAAGGGTATATTGTCAATCCGGGAATAAAGTTCGGATGCGATTTTGCAGTATATCAAAAAGGACCTGGAATTGACCATGCACCATATCTAGTTCAGGTGTATAATACTAACGATACCATATCTGCAACAAGTATAGTATTAGCAGGCAGACTTGCAACAACAGTTAGAAAACAATTCATATTGGCAATTCCAAGAGGAGAGAACAAAGTGGATTGTTTAGCTTTAGATTGGTGGAGAGCTTAGATTCTACTTTGTTTAATGTGTGATGCAATCCTATCATATACGGCAAAAAGTTCTTTTGAGATTCCAAACTCATAATTATTTTTCCATTTTCCGTATATTCGAACATCATTCTTGGTTTGATCTATCCAGATATGTGCATCATTATAAGACAATTTCTTAATCATTTCAGCCAGCTCGACATCATTGTTTAGGATATTAGAAATTTTTTCTCCAATCCATTCAACGTGAGTGATTTTTTTTGAGCCAAAATGGCCTTGAGTTTGTAGTTTAGATTCCGCAAGAAAACCAGTACTGTTTCTGTCAGCAATTCCTTTAATTATAAAATGTGCTTGAAAACGATCCTGCGCTCCCCATGGTAGTGGATTTATGTTTTGCATTTGTATGCTAACCTTTTTGAATTATCTGGATGAGATCAATATTTGTATTCTTTATCGATATACAACCGTGATTTGTAACCATGATTGGTGAATGTGTAAAATTTCCACTATAATAATCTCCATTTTCAGCATCTTGAGTTCCAATTACTTTTGATTCCACTTGTAATCCAATTTTTTCTAAAAGGTCACAGAATTGCTCGTTTCTATTCTTTTGTACAAAAGTGTCTTGTTCAGAATCATTCATGCGTCAAGGTAAATTGTACCCTCAAATAAATATTACAACAAGTCAGGCAAACAGGTTCACATGATGCGGAGGGAGAATTTCCACACAAGAGATCTTCCTGTTCGCCCTATGTTTGTTATGTCTCAGAAATTAAAAAGGAACACGTAGCAATCATCAGTAGCATAGCCCCTAATGTAGAAAAGTAGTCATTTATGAGGGAATTGCATCTTGACATTATCTCTTCAGCCATCGCTGTCTTTTTGATTCAAGATTTATTATGAAAGTACCTATGACTACTCCAAGTAGCGTTATGTACATATCAAAGTATTCCATGGTTAGTTAAACTCAATACCAGAGATTTTAAATCCATCCTGCCAAAATTGGTAGGACCTTTTTTGCTTTTATTATTATGGTTAACGAACATCATTAAAGAATAGAAGATGTAATTGTCTGTCGTAGATTCTTAGAATATAAAATAAAAGCAATCGGAATAAATAATAGAAAAACTAGTCGGTCTATACCAATGCTAAAATTTCAAGGCAAAGTCGTAGTTATTACTGGAAGCGGCACGGGGATTGGAAAAGCAATAGCAATAAAATTTGCTGAAAGCGGTGCAAGCATAGTAATACTTGGCAGAAGAAAAGAACCATTGGAAGAGACTGCAAAAATTTTAAGAGAAATCATTGATAGAACAAAAAGTAATGGATTTGTAAAAATTTTTTCCGGCGTAGATGTCAGTGATGAAGAAGGGATCTCACATATGTTTAATGAATTAAAATCATTATGTAAAGTGGATATTCTAGTTAACAATGCAGGAGTATCTGGACCAGTAACTTGTTTTTCAAATTCCCCAATGTCTGAATTTAAAAGTGCTGTTGCCATTCATCTTACTGGAACGTTTTGGACATCTGTTCAGGCTCTCAAAGCAATGCAGACTGGTTCAAAAATTGTTACTATCTCGACATTTTTTACCGAAGAACGCCCATTAGAACAAAGACCTTATCGATTTAGAAGTCCATATACTGCTTCCCAAGGAGCAAAAAATAGACTTGCGGAGGCAATGTCCTGGGAACTTACAGATAAAGGAATCATATCTATTGCAACAAATCCTGGTCCTGTGCATTCGGACAGAATTTACAAAACAGTTTATCCAAAAGCAGCTGCTGAGTTTATGAGAGTTAGTGGTTTCGAAAATTTAGCTCCTCAAGAAGTGGAGGAATTAAACAATGACCTACTTCCTCTAATGGGAGAAGATGAACAAACAGTAACTGAAGGAATTAAAATCACAACAACAAAATTAGCAAAAGAAAAAAATATTTTGTCTCAAGCAGAAATAGATAAGCTTAGTAAAACTATTTCTTCGTTACTAACCAAAATTCAGCAGATCGCAGAAAAAATTCAATCAAATACAAGCAAAATGATCGCTAATGAACAATTTTTATCTCAATCTCAAGTGGCCGAAACTGTTTTGTTCTTATGCGATGAGGAAATATCAAATATTCTAAATGGCAAAATAATACCTGGAGACAGAGTATTTTATCCAGTAAAACCGCATATCTCTAGTGTCATTCCAGAAATAAATTTTGATTTTAATTCGAAAGTGATCGTGTTTACAGCAGACATTACGGAGAATTCAGATATTTTGCGAGTAGAATTTCTCGCTCAAAAAATCGAAAAAAACGGAGGTAAAGTAGTCATTTTGTTATCAAAAAATAGCTCAAAACAAGCACAAGAACAATTAAGTTCTAAATTTCATTCGCACGTGATTGACTTTTCAAACAACGAGGAGGTAAGGAATTTATTCAAAACTGCCTCTGAAAAGATAGGCGCCATATCAACCATAATTCATGTTACAGGGAAAGTTCCTTATTTTACAAAACTCATTGAAGTTACAAGATCACAGTGGGATGGATTGGTGGACAAATTTATCAACACACCTGCCATTATAGGGCAAGAATCCCTTAACATTTTTGTACCTGGCGGCTCAAAAAATCCTCCACTTTTTAAAGAAAGAACTGGTACAATAATCATCATTGGACCTGATTTGCCTTCGGGTCAAAAAATATCAGGTGCTGACAGAGCAAAAGTAGAAGTGTTTCGAGGTGCTCTAAGACCGTTTACAACAACAGTAAATCAAGAGCTGAGTGATGTTCTTAAATCAAAAATAAGAACTTACTTGATTCTACCAGGCAGTATAGACGGCACAGAACCAAATAATGAGAAAATCTACAACTCGTTGAAATATTTCATTTCAGGACAACCTACATCAGTTTCAGAAGTAATTTACTATCCAGATGAAAGTAGAACCTAATTGAAAAAATTTTCAGAACTTAAAGTAGGCGATGAATTTTTTTCAGAATGCAAATTCTCATTAGATGATCTTGAAAAATATCTTGAATTTACTAAAATAAAAAACATAATCTATGAAAACAAAAATGATAGCAAGGACAAATTAATAATTTCAGGTAGAGCAATATTAGGAAGAATGGAAGGAGAATTTACCAGATTAAATGAAATTTACGGAAATCTATTAATTTTTTATGGTATGGATGGAGATCCCAAATGGAATAATAGACATACAAGATTTTTAAAACCACTATATATCAATGAAAACATAAAAATCAGATTTAAAATAGCAGACAAATCGGATATAAACGAACACTATGGACTTCTAACAATAGATTTTGAAGGTTCAAAAGAAAATGGTGAACTTGTCGTCATATCCAAACGAAATCTTTACCAAATCAAAAAGGAGCCGTTGCCGAGTCAACAAACAGCTTGATTGCAGTAATAATTAAAACTATTACAATAATAATTCGGAGTTTTTTTTCTTCTATCTGTATTGAAAGTCTGCTACCGACTAAGCCTCCGATAAATGCACCTATAGATAGAAAAAGAGACTGATAAAAATCAGGATGACCCAAAATTGAGTGTGCAATCAATCCAGAAAATGATGCAAATATCAAAACTAATTGAGAAGTGGGAGCGGCTATTTTCATAGAAAGTCCAATTGCTATCACCATCAATGGCACAAACACTACACCTCCTCCAATTCCAAAAAGGCTGGAAATTATTCCAGCAAAAAAGCTTGCACCTATCATCAAAATCATTATTTGTTTTGAAAAATTATGATTTCGAGTTTCCATCTTTCGTTTTAGAAAAATGTATAAACTTGACGACAAAATGATTAATCCAAATAAAATTTTAAACAACGAGGGAGTAATTTCATCAGAAATGTATGCTCCTAATATAGTGCCAGGTATAGAAAGCAATCCAAGTCTCAAACCAATGGAATATTGTATACGTCCTTGTTTAGCATAAGAAGCAGTCGATGCTACGGCATTACTAAACGCTGCAAAAAGACTATTGCTTGCTGCTAGTTGATGAGAAAACCCAAAAAATGTTAAAATTGGAACAATCACAAATCCTCCTCCTAATCCAATCATGGAGCCAATAATTCCTCCAGCAAAACCTAACAGTACTAGACCCAAATATTCAAACAATACAAAAACATGTATCTAATGAAGATTAAGAGATTACGTCAAGCTTAATCAACTAAGAAATATAGAAGATATGGTGATCATCTAGCAATAAGTAATTTCCATAAATAACCATGCTGATTAGTAGTAAGTTCCATTTCAAAATGCTCAGAACCTAGCGGAACAGAATGTGTAGTACTATCAGGTTGTTTACCTGCAATGTGAAAATTAAGAAAAGCTGCAATCATATCGGATATAGAGGCGTATCCTTTCGGTTTTTCCATCTCCCAGCAGTCACACGTGGTTTCATTTATCACTGCAGCAAAAATGGTTTTTACATTGCTTAAATTGTTTACAGAAGGATCTGACTGTATTGCAGTAATAACTAAACCTGGCGCTCTTAGCGAACCTACCATGTTAATATTTCCAAGAAAATTTCCGTTTTTATCTTTAATCTCAGTCGAAGTGCAAAACTTGACCAATGATTGCCTTTTTTCATCAGAGAAAAAGTGACAATATTGGCTAATATCGGCTTGAGTGATGAACTTTAATGGTGCGGACATATTTATCTGGTACAAGGATAGATTCGTTCGCAAGTTTGAATTTGCCTCCTCATATGAAAAATCAAGGTCTAGATTAGAAGGCTCAGATTGGCTATTATTATCACTTGTTGGTTTATAGAGAATAGGAAATTGTAAAAGGATGACAATTATAACAACAATAGCGCCTCCTATACCAGCATAAAGAAATTTTTTTTGTTTCATAGACTGTTGAAAATCACATACTTTAATAAAGCAATCCTAAACTTTACAAAATTTCATGAATCTTAATTAATACCTAAATATGTTTGATGGATGTTGCGGATAATATTATGTGGTTTTGGAGTCGTTGGACAAAGCGTTGCAAAACTTCTTCTTTCAAGATCAGAAGATCTTTATGCATTACATGGTTTGAAACCCAGAGTTGTTGGAGTTTTTGATAGCAAGGGATCTGCTGTATCTTCTACAGGACTTGATTTGAACAGGCTTCTAGAAATTAAAAAAAAATATGGCAATATAAAAAAATATCATAACAAAGAACAGACATCAAGCGGATTAGAAATGATTAACGGTATGGATGCCGAGGTTCTAATTGAAACAACTCCAAGCAACTATAAAGATGCAGAACCTGGAATGTCACACATTGTAAATGCAATGAAAAACGGTTTGCACGTAATCACTGTAAACAAGGGTCCTCTTGCACTTGCTTTTCCTTCCTTAATAGAACTTGCCCTTTACAATCAAGTTATGTTAAAATTTAGTGGCACTGTTGGAGGTGGTACACCTATTTTAGATTATGCAAAAAATAGTTTAAGGGGAGAAAGAATTGTTTCATTTCAGGGAATACTAAATGGGACCACAAATTATATGCTAACCAACATGGCTAACGGAATGACCTTTAGGGCAGCTCTTTCAGATGCGAAGAAAAAAGGATACGTAGAGGCAGATGAATCGCTGGACATAGACGGATTTGATGTTGCAGCAAAACTAGTCATATTAGCTAACTGGGTTATGGACATGAAGGTTACTATAAAAGATATACGTCGTGAAGGAATTCGGGATGTAACCACATCCGACATAAAAAAAGCAGCTTCAAAGAAATCGGCTATAAAACTAATTGCGGAATGTAACAAGGATTTAGTAGTATCGCCACAGCAAATACCACTTAATGATCCATTGTGCGTAAATGGGACATTAAATGCAATAACATTTAATTCTGAACACTCGGGTCAACAAACTATAATTGGTCGTGGAGCAGGCGGGATGGAAACTGCAAGCTCAATTCTGAGAGATTTGTTAGATATAAAACAGGAAATGGTGATGCGTTGAAATCAAATCTGCTGTCAAAAAGCAAAACTATGGAAACACTAGAAAAAATTCAGAGCCAATGGAATATTGATTTACCAGATACTAAGACACTTATGATTCATGAAATTGACCATGACACTAGTCTAATAACTAGTGATGACCTCAGCGCAATAAAGATAGATGAAAACTATATCCCTTTTTTGGCTGAAACTACTTTACTAGAAAGATTTCCAAAAGTTATTGTAGATATTGGTGCAATAAAATTTGTCTGCAACGGAGCAAATGTAATGAGACCAGGAATAAAGAATTTTACTAAATTTAATAAAGGACAAATTGTTTGTGTAGCCGATGAGACTCACAACAAATTTTTAGCAGTAGGTAGATCTTTTGTATCAAGTGATGAATTACCTAACATTACAAAGGGAGAAGTTGTGGAAAACTTGCACTATATTTCAGACAGATTATGGGAAATTGCCAAAGAGATAAAGAAATGATTAATTTTCTGTAAATTCTCTGCAACCGGTCTTATCAACCACTAGAACATCAATTCCATCACCACTTGCAGTATCTCTCATAATTGCTGAACGAATAGATTTGATTGCTAAGGTAACTGCGTCTTTTTCTTTCATGCCTTCCTTGAATTCCTGATCTAGAACACCTAATGCCATTTCAGCACCAGTTCCTACGGCGGCATAGTCATCTGGAAGGACTGAACCTAATGGATCCAGAGTATAAATTGCAGGAGCTCCATCAACTCCGCCTACTATTACCTGAGTCAGCAAAGGGTAGTATCGCCTTTCATACATTAATGACGACATCATTTTTGCAACAGAGTTTGGCGGAATTTCACGTTTTAACTCCATTTTCCTTATTTTAGTTAGCGCCCTCATCTGCATTGCCAAGACTTGCATATCTGCCACTAACCCTGCACAGCAGGCTCCAACAAAATCTGTTATTTTGAATGTTTTTTTTGTAGATTTACTTACAAGAAAGTTACCATACGCTATTCTTCTTTCACTTGCCAAAACTACACCATTTTCATAAGATATTCCAACGGCAGTGGCACCAGGCATGTAGACATAGGCCATAAATTCTGTGCAAAGTGAGGACAATAAAGGCCTTTCTACGAACCGAAAAATATCAATAAATCCTTCATATCCACGATCTGAAAAACCTTCAACCACTTGGCAGAAGATATTTTAACAAAGAATTTAGAATTATCTTTTTCTTATAAATTGAGAAATAAAAAAATTTTATTTGATAGACTCAGATGATTGTAAGGTTGCAATTTTCTTTTTTATTATTTTTAATTGAATTTGCTCATAATTCTACACATACACTTTGTTGTTTTGTTTAATAGATCGATTCTTGCAAATTCGTTAGGAGAATGAATTCGTGAAAATATGTATGTGCTCCCAATTGATATACATGGTGCGCAAAGAATTTTTGCAAAAGAATACATAGGTCCCGTGCCTGAAGAGGAAATGCTCAAAATAGAATTTCCAAATGATTCAGTTGCGGCTTCTTTTACTTTGCGAACAAATGGATCATTAATCTTAGTTTTAGATGCTGCTTCTCCGTGAATCATTCGAATCTTAATATCACCAAATCCATTAGAAGCAAGGTGGCGTTTTAGTTTAGAGAATTGGTTTAGTGGATCCATTTTTGGTACAAGTCTAAAATCAATTTTTACAAGTGCTTGTGCTGGAAGAACCGTTTTTGCACCTGTACCAATATACCCAGAAACAAAACCCGCAATATTACAAGTGGATTCGCTAACTAATGCCTTTTTAGCTTCAAACCCTTTTTTATTTGCAATGAATCTTTTGATCCTATATTCTTTTTTGAATTTCTTTTCATCGAAAGGTTCTTTTTTAATCAATTGCAGCTCCTCATTTGTAAGACAGTCCGTATCTTTGTACCAATCCTCGATAAGGATAGTGCCGTTTTTATCTCGAAGAGTTTTTAATGCTTCTACAAGTCTCCAAGCAGGATTTTCAATTAAAACAGCAAGACTAGAATGTGCATCACTTATAGATTCCGTTGCCATAAGTTCAACATAAAGTAAACCTTTCATACCAAGGCTGATTATAGGCCTATCTTTTGCATCCACATAACCAAATTCCCAGATAACTCCATCACAAGAAAATTTTTTTTCATGTATTTTTAAATACTTTTCAATATTCATGCTTCCTATCTCTTCTTCTCCTTCAATTAGGAATTTTACATTGCATGGAACATCACCTTCTGTTTTTAGAAAAGACTCTACAGCCTTTATCCTGGTGATTAGTTCTCCTTTATCGTCAGCAGAACCACGCCCAAATATTTTATTTCCTTTAATTTTTCCACTAAAGGGATCGTCTTCCCAGAGATCATAAGGTTCAGCAGGTTGAACATCATAATGATTGTAAAACATTAACGTCTTCTTTGAGTTTTGCTTTGATTTTACTTCGCCAAATACAACTGGAGGAATACCTTTTTTGATATGTATTAGTTTAGATTCTATTCCAGACTTTTTCATTATTTTTGCAACTAGTCTTGCACATTCCTCAAGACCTTCATTTTTTGCAGAAACGCTAGGTTGTCTAATTAAAGTTTGAAGATCAGAAACAAGTCCTTTCATATTATTATCTACATATTGAAGTACTTTCATAATTGTCATTTTATCCTATCAAATGGTTTCATTGCATCAGAAATAAATTCTAAGATATCTGTTGCCACAATATGTAACCCATATTTTTTTTGGGCAAGAATTCCTGCTTTTCCGTTTATGAATGCTGCAGCAGCAGATGATTCTAAAGGGTTGCTGTTCTTTGATAGCATCCCAGCAACAATACCTGAAAGAACATCACCTGTTCCACCAACAGTCATTGCAGGGGTCTTTTTTACATTCAGATATGTATTTTGTCCATCGCTTATGGTGTCAGTTGGTCCCTTCAATAATCTCGTCAGAACATTTTCCCTGGCAAATTTTCGTACAGTCGTCATAAGTACTTTTTGCCATTTTGACGGTAACGCACCGCAAGTCCTTTTAAATTAACCTACACGGGTAGCTACTCCCACTTTTTTATTTTTTATTATAGGCAATATATCAGGAACCAAGACACTCGCGTCAAGAGAGAGTCTTACATCTTTATTCAAAAGTGATGTTAGGAGTAACTTTAACGCTTCAATATCCTGAATAGCTAAACCCATTCCTAATGTTGCTGAATCCAGTTCTTTGGGTATTACTCCTAAAAGTTTGTGTACTGCACCTCTTGTAAGCTTTGCATCAACCAATGGCAATACAATGAGATTTGGAGATGTTGCTCTAGTTGACTGCACATTTATTTTTGGTACGCATGTGTACACTAGATCTGTTCCACATCTAAGTGCAGCCAATGACGAAAGGATTGGGGCACCATGATAAAAATAA
>CAZHDX010000041.1:0-10977 GCA_964531195.1 uncultured Nitrosopumilaceae archaeon | reverse complement strand
ATTGTTTGGCGGGCGCAACCGAGCTAGCCGGCCATTGCGATATCGTGTTTGCCATTAGTTTTAAAATAAGTAAACACTACTTTTCCTAAGGCCGCAATGAAGAATCAGAGTTATATCTGAATCGTGATGTAAAGGCATTTGTCTGAGCTGCCTTAATAATTTAATCTAGAAAGAATTTGATAAATTTGACACTTTATAATGTAACAAAAGGTTACAGAGTATATATAAAGCCACTATATAAGGAAAAAAATGCCTCAAACAAAACCAATAGTTAGCATAGAAAATGTTGTAGCTTCTGCATCAGTGGATCAAAGAATAGATCTAAATGTAATCACGCAAACTTTTCCAGATGTTGAATATCATCCTGATCAATTCCCTGGTTTAGTTTTTCGACTAAAATCGCCAAAAACAGCTACATTGATTTTTAGTTCTGGCAAAATGGTTTGCACTGGCGCGAAATCAGAAGAACAAGCTATTAAAGCAGTAAGAAGTGTTGTACAAAAACTTCGGAAAGGAGGTATCAAAATTAAAAAAGATGCTGTCATAGTTATCCAGAACATTGTGGCATCTGCAAGCTTGGGAGGAAAAATTCACTTAGAACAAGCGGCACGAAGTTTACCAAGAAGTATGTATGAACCAGAACAATTTCCTGGTTTAATACATAGAATGCTTGATCCTAAAACAGTCATCTTACTTTTCGCATCAGGCAAGCTTGTTTGCACTGGAGCAAAAAAAGAATCGGAAGTGTATAGAGCAGTACATAATTTACATACTCTTCTAGAAGAAAAAGAACTAATGATTTATGAAAGCTAACTCTGCAAGCCTTTTTTTGGCTTCAGAGTATACCAATTTGTTTTTTAATTTGCTCAAAAATCTCCACATCAAGTAGATTTATTTTCTGTAAAATAGAACATAGTTCTACTATATTTATAATTTCGTACAATCTTACATTCTGAGATGCCAGGAGCTCCCTTGCACCTTCGAATCTGTTGATTATTGTAAATGCATCGGTAACAATCATTTTTGAATCTCTTAAAGTTTTGATAGCATTTAGTAAAGAAAGTCCAGTTGTTCCGACATCATCTACAAGTAATACTTTGGAGCCTTGGTTAATTTTGCCCTCTATTACACTCTCTGTTCCATAATTTTTTGGTTTTTGCCTTATGTAAATTAGAGGTTTTACAATCTCAATGGCAAGAGACGAAGCAATCACTAGTCCTGAGGTAGGGACAGAAGCGATATAATCAAAATTTTCATATCCTATCTTTTCAGATATCAAACTTCCAAGTGTCTTGATCATTTTACGAAATTCATGAGGAAAACTTGGCACAATTCGTAAATCTACATAATAAGAGCTATCTTTTCCACTTGAAAGTTTAAAATTTCCAAACTTAATGGCACCGTTTTGATACAAAAAAGTTGCAAATTCTTTGACAAATTCCACAGCAAAATTTACTATGCTAGATTTATTTTAACTGTCCTATCGGTAGTCTTATGCCAGAAATTTGGCTTGGTTACGGATCCACTGATGTTGTACTAGATATCAAAGCAGAAAACTTGGACAAAAAAATAGATTCTGCTGGAACAAATCAAACAGACATTGAGATCTCTTCTAAACTTGATCAGATAGATCTTGTGAAGCCAACTGAACTTGTAATTTTGGAATATTCAAAACCTGTACATAAAATAATCTCCTTATTGTTAGAGAAATGTAGTCAAAAATCAATTCCAAAACCAGGCATATTATTAGACAAATCAGATTTTCATACAGTGAAAAATTTTTTTGCTGATTCAAGTCCGACAATTTCAGAATTTGATATATCGCATCTTTCCAACTCAAATTTGATTTTTATTAGTGAAATGGGATTTGATGGATTATTTGGCTTTAATACTATTTCGACAAAATTAGTAAGGCGATTTGGAATCGATCACATGCTTGCAGCATACGAAAAAAGAAAGGGAAATCTTCCTTCACCAGGAGAAGATCTACCAACATTTACGATATCTCAGAAATTCGTTGATGGTTTTGATATCTCTGCAATAGAAATCATCGCAAATTCAAATGGCATAGTAGATCTAAGTGTTGGTCATCCATCAGTAACTTCATCAATTTCAAAATCATTTTTATCTATTGCAACAACCCAAGTCGGAAAACATCGTACAGTCATAATCAGTCCAGGAAAAGAAAGCGGTGATCAGACATTAGGCGGCTCTCTTTCTTCATTATGGAATTGTCATGAAGCAATAAAAGATGAAGGTTTAGCTATTCTACTTGCGGAGTGTCGAAATGGAGTAGGCTCCGAAGCTATACAACAGTATGTTGAAGGAAGAATGAGTCTTGATCGGTTGAAAAATCCAGCAAAATATGTGAATGGGATGGAAGATCTCTTATTTTTGACTGAAGTAAGAAAAAAATTTCATCTTGGTATTGTTTCTATTTTGCCTGAATTCTATAACAAAAAGCTAGATATCATCTCCTTTGGAGGAATAAAAAATTCATTAGATCATATCTTAAAAACACAGGGAGCAAGACAAAAAGTAGCTATTGTTTCCGATGGTTCTCACATTTTATTAAGATAAAATGGGAAATGGAAGGGGTGCGCATAGAAATGCTAGAACCATCACAAGAACAAACAATTTTTTTCTCTTACTTGAAATTGGAGATATATCATCAAGTGGTTTTATATCAGGATTCTTACTGCTAAACAACAAAACAAAAAGTGCCATAATATAATATCCTGTAGCTGCAAGTATTCCGATGCTTGCATACGTACTAATTTTATGGAATTTTCTACCGTAAGTTGCACGAGCAATATGTCCACCATCCAGTTGCCATGCGGGAAGGAGATTCAGAAAAGTTATGAGAAATCCAAACCACGCTGCATACAAAATCGGTGACATTATCAGTTCTTTTCCTACTACATGTTTGCCCACTAGAAGAATTGTTGAATCCATAATAATGCTTGAATGCATCTCTACCAATCCGGATTGAGAAAGTGCTTGTGCTTGAGAACTTGGAATTAATGGAGAAAGATATGCACCAAATATTGAAACTATTACTGCTATAATTAATCCAGCAATTGGTCCTGATATTCCTACATCAAATAAAATGTCCCTATTTACCATAAAACTACGCGAGACAATTAGTGCTCCAAAAGTAGGAAATCCAAACACTGGAATTCCCGGAATAAAATAGGGCCAACTTGTTTTGAGCTTATGAGCTTTTGATGCAATCATATGACCAAGTTCATGTATACCTAAAATTCCAATTAATGAGATTGTAAAGAGTATTGATATCTGAAAAGGGTCGCCTATGTAGATTATTGAATTTGTTGTAACAGTGTGATAATAACCGTCTATCATTATCATAACTATAGTGGCTAGAAATAGAACATGAGGAATCCAAAACCTACGAATCTTAGGAGCTTGAACTCTTGAAATGATTACATGCATTCTTTGAGTATCGGCTTCAAGTCTCGCAATCAGATTTTTTGGTTCTAACTGTTTTACCAGTTGAGAAAATTTTTGTTTAAATTCTCCCTTCTCTATTTCGATCTGCAGTGTATCGCCCTTCTGATCGACACCTTTTATCTGAAATAATGCAGAAATGATGGAAATTACTTCTTCTATTGTAGGTTCACTCATCTAGATAATTATAGACTAAAGTTAAATAATTACGTTAGCGCAGATATTTTTAGATTGCAAGTAGCATTAAGAGAAATTGGGAATTGTATTATCAGGAGATGTGAGCCGTCTGATATAATTTCAGTAATGGAAATAAATATGAAAACGCTTCCTGAACATTATTCTGATTATTTCTATGAAAGCTTGCTTGCAGAATTACCTGAATCCTTCATTGTTGCTGAATTGGATAAAAAACTAGTTGGTTATATTATGTGTAAGATTGAATATGGTTTTTCAAATTTTAAAAAACTTGGATTTGTTAAAAAAGGACACGTCGTCTCAATTGCAGTTTTGGATGAGTATAGAAAAAAAGGCATAGGAAGAGTGCTAGTAGAAGAAGCAATATTAGGAATTAAAACAAGAAAAGCAGACGAACTATATCTTGAAGTTCGTTGTAGCAATAATGAAGCTGTAAGGTTATATGAAAAAATTGGATATACAATAAAACAAAGGTTAAAGGCATATTACAGAGATGGTGAAGACGCTTACTTGATGGCAATTGAATTTGGCTACTAGATTCAAATAAATAACTCTAGAAAAGATTTTAGCTTAATGAATCGACAACGCAATATAGGAATTATGATATTTGCTTTGTCAATTGGGGGATTCTTTGTGTATGCGTATCTCTTAATGCTCTCTGAGTGGAGTCCAATCGTATTACAACTTTCTGTACTTATGGCAGTTGGAGGAATTCTTGGTGTAATTTCTTGGATTGGTTATAACATGGCAACTTCAAAACCATCTCCTTCTTCTCTAGTCTCAGATGATAAAAAATAATTATAACAATTTTACATCTACGGCTACCTGATAAAACCTTGGTCCCACAGGTCTTACTATTTTAGAATTTAGAATTTCAGAATTAAATTTCATTATGTTAAGAAAATGCTCCTTTGCAATGTGACTTGCTGTATTTTTTTTGTCACTATGAATATGACAATAGTAATGGATTAAGCCATTTTTTTTTGAAGCCTTTATTGCAGAATCTAAAAATTCATCTGATTTTTCTGGCAGTAGCATAAGAATTCTATCACCAACTCCAGATAAACGTTCTTCTATAATTTTTGTTGCATCACCTGTTAAAGACTCAACTTTGCCAACAAGCTTGTTTAGCTTTATATTTTGTTCACAAAGCTTCGTTGCATTTGGATTGATGTCAATATTGTATACCAAGCATTTCTTTTTCTTTGCTGCTATGATAGAAAACATTCCTACTCCTCCAAACATGTTGATAACAATTTCGCCATCTTTTATTAAATTTGCAATTCTTTCACGCTCAGTGGAAAGTCTTGGTGAAAAAAATGCTTTTTCTACATCTACTTTAAATTTACAACCATTTTCTTTGTATTCAGTTTCTGTTTTATCCTCTCCAGCAAGTAGTTCTAGTTGTCGTGTTCTAAAGTCACCACTTACAGGAGTAGATTGATAAAAAACTGATTTTGCAGTTTTTACCTTTTCTAAAAGAACTTTCCCAATTGTTTTTTTCTTTGATATAAGGGAATCTGGTATTCTGAGAATTATTATATCTCCTACTTGATCAAAAGCTCCATACAAATCTCTTATCTCTTTTTCAGACAGTATTCCTATTACTGCATCTTTTAGCATCCGAGTCAATTTCTATAATAAAAATGACCTGAATGTTTTTGATCTCTATCTAGCCTGCTGTCGGTTTTATTCACTCGTGGTCGCAGACTCGTTTCGTCTCGTCTATATGTTATGTCTAGGGATTTTAGAAACCTATTCATTCCTTCTGACTTTGATTTTGGTGATGTTGCATGTCCTTCTATTCCAGGAATTCCCTCAAAAATCACTAATGAATCAGAAATTAAGTCCATAAGCTGAATATCATGATCAATTATAATTGCAGATTTGCCATAAGAACGAACAAATCGTTGAATCAACTTTGCCATCGCTATCCTATCTTCCACATCTAAAAATGCAGAAGGTTCATCTAGCGCATAAAGATCAACTTTTTGTAAAAGACAAGAAGCGATAGCAACTTTCTGTAATTCTCCTCCAGACAAATTTTTTATTGATTTGTTGTATAATTTTTTTATCTTGATCGGATCTATAATCTGTTCTTCTTCCGTTGTTCCTTGAATTCCTCCATTATTTGCTTTCTCTAAAACTGAAATTACTTCTACATCAAAATCATTTGTAAGATATTGTGGTTTGTATGCGATTTTAATCTTATTCTCAATAGTGCCAGAATCAGGTTTTTCAACGCCAGCTATCATCTTCATCATGGTTGTTTTGCCTAACGCATTCGCACCTACGATTCCTAAAACCTCGCTCTTTCGTACTTTGCCAGCATCTATTGAAACGGTAAAAGAGGGGTATTTTTTTTGTAATAATGGATATTCGACGATAGTATCAGTCATAACAAACTCATCATTAGAAGTTGATGCATCAAATCTAAATGCGGTATCGCGAAATCGAATATTTTCATTTGGAAGATATCCATCTAAAAATACATTTATTCCGACTTTGGTTGAAAGCATATTTGCTACAATACCGTAGGCGGCAGGTTCGCCATATAGTATTTCTATAAAATCGCTTATGTAGTCTAACACAGTAAGATCATGTTCTACTACCATGACACTTTTTCCAAGACTCGCTAAACTATGAATTACTTTTGCTACTCCAATTCTCTGAAAAACATCATTATAAGATGAGGGTTCATCAAAGAAATAAAAATCTGAATTTTTTGACGCAGCTACAGCAATTGCCAATCTTTGAAGCTCTCCCCCACTAAGTTCATCAAGTTTATTTTCCATAGAGTTTTGTAGTCCTAATTCCCTTACCAGTTCTGGTATTACATTTCGTTCATCAAATTTTTCAAGAAGATCTTTTGCAGTGCCATTAAATGCTTTTGCTAAATTGTACACTTGTTGTGGTTTTATTGAAGCTTTGATCTCGTTATTGGCAATTTTCTCAAAATGCAGCTTTAATTCTGATCCGTGAAAATTTTTTAAAATTTCATCCCATTCTGGAGGTGCTAAATAATTTCCAAGGTTTGGTTTTAGATTTCCAGATAAAATGTTGATAATTGTACTTTTTCCCATGCCATTTCTACCAAGCAAACCCATTACTTGGCCTTTTTTCAGAAATGGAATTTTATATAATCTGAAAGAATTCACTCCATATTGATGAATTTTTTCAGTTCGCAATTCTTCTGCTAGATTGACAATTGTTATTGCATCAAAAGGGCAAACTTTGACACAAATGCCGCATCCATTACAAATATTTTCATCGATCTGAGCTTTCCCGCTCTCTTCACTAAGAACTATGCAGTCAGCTCCTGACTTGTTTACAGGACAATATTTTATACATTCAAGTCCGCATTTTTTTGGTTGGCATGTTTCTTTGTCGAGAACTGCAACTCTATGGGTCATAAATTAGACCTTTTTTCTTAATTTATATCTCTACTCAAGTAAGCTTAATACAGAACATTATCAAAACATCTTACAGCCGGCCATAGCGTTGGGGTCCGACCCGGTCCCATACCGAACCCGGAAGTCAAACCCAATGTCGCTGCTGTGTTACTAAGGTGCGAGAGCCCTTGGGAAGCAGTAGTGCTGGCACTTTTTATCAAGACTAATCTCATGACATGCCATCAAAGAAATGAATTCAATTTCATTAATTATCTTCCGTTTTGGAGTATCACGATGGAAAAAATAATTATTATTTAGTTAACCTGCTTATTTTTTTATCAATTTCTACTATTTTTCACACGTCAAGAAACAGAAAGGGTTTTTCATTATTTGGAAAAAGCAACTTTTTCGATGAATTCTGAAAATGAATTCTAGACAATCCTGAGTTTTCTTTGTAATGTTTTATTCAACAACAAAGCCTAAAAAGATCACCATGTATGCATAATCTATGAACAACTGTTCAATTTGTGGAGAAAAATTTTCAGATGATATTAAATTTTTAAATCATTTGATGGAAAAACATAACTTTAGAAATCCGAATAGCTCTATTCCTGACAGAAACAGTCGTGGATATTAATTTGAAAACGACCTAGCCTGTGCAATTTTGTAAATATGCCTTATACAAAAGACATAAAATACAATCATTCATTAATCATAAAAATTTTTGAGATCCATCAAATATGGACAATGGATTCAAAATTAAAATTTTATGAAATAACTTTTTATTTGCTCCAAATGCCCCTAAAACAATGAATATGCATTTAATATTTATTAAAATTAAGATTTTGAGTGAAATATGAGCCTAAACTATTATCATATACTAAAAAAGGTTCGTGAAGCACGCAAATTGGTGATCCAAGGAATTATTGCTGCAGGTTCTGGTCATCCAGGTGGATCATTTTCTATGGCAGAGATAATTGGCACTATATATTTTAGATTTTTAAGTTAAGTTCCAACTAAACTGTTTTGGGAGGATTAGAATGGATTAGTTCTTTAAAAATGACATGAATCACCTGGACTTTTTTCAAATCTTGCAGTTGCAGGTTATTTTAATACATCAGAAATTGTAACTCTTAGGAAATTTGGAAGTAGGCTCCAAGGCCATCCTGACTTCAAATGCCCAGGAGTAGAATTTTGCGGTGGCTCGCTAGGTATCGGCTTATCATTTTCAGTAGGTATGGCGCTTTCCGCAAGAATAGATGGAAAGACACACAGAATTTACACCATAATAGGAGATGGTGAATCTGATGAGGGACAAGTATGGGAAGCTGCAATGTCTGCGTCAAAATACAAACTAGATAATATTACAGCATTTTTAGATAGAAATTTCATACAGCAGGATGATTATACTGAACGAGTAATGCCTCTTGATGAAGAGCTTTTTGGTGACGACATTTCAGAAATGTGGAAAAATGCCGCTAGGTGGAAGACAGGAGATAAATGGAGATCATTTGGATGGAATGTTTTAGAAATTGATGGTCATAGAATTGAGCAAATTGCTAAGGCAATTAGTTCTGCTCACCAAACAAAAGGAACACCATCAATAATTGTTGCACGTACCGTTAAGGGGAGAGGAGTGGAACATATGGAAGATAATCCAAAATGGCATGGAGTTGCACCAAATCCGAAAATTGCACCAATTATTGACCTCGAACTTGATTGTCAATTTCTAATTGCGCCATCAATTATCGCAGGTGATATGACTAATCTTGGTAACGAAGTAAAACGAGCAGCCCAAGGAAGGGCTGATTTTATTCATCTTGATGTTATGGACGGTCTGTTTGTCCAAAATAAAACCTTTGATCATAATAAAATAAAGGAGCTGCGTCAAATTACGTCTATACCCTTTGATTCGCATTTGATGATAAACGAACCAGTAAAACATGTTCGAGATTATGTTGAAGCTGGAAGTGATATAATTACAGTACATGCTGAAGTCTGTGATGAATCAAGTTTTGGTGAGATTAATGATATTTTACGATCTAATGCGGTAAGCGTTGGGCTAGCGATAAATCCTGATACAGAACTTCCTCAATGGATTGATAAATTCATACCAAATTTAGATCAACTCATTCTAATGTCAGTAATACCTGGAAAATCAGGTCAAAAATATATCGAGACATCTCACGAAAAAACTCAAAGAATTGGCAAATTTCTTAAGGAAAAAAATTTTTCAGGATTTATAGAAGCTGATGGAGGAATCGATTTATCAAATGTAGAATCTTGCTTTTTAGATGGCGCAAGGGTATTTGTTGGGGGTAGTGCAATAATTGGCCAAAAAGATGTTCGAGGTACTATATCTGAATTTAGAAAAAAAATACTTCATGCACGTAGAAAACTCTTGATACAAAAGGCCCATGAACTTGGAGGTATGGATCTAGTAAGTAAATGGATAGACTTACACGAAGTAGGTAAGAAAAAATCTGAACTCATACAAATTGCACAGGAGGCCGGTTTTGTTTGACTGAGATGACCGATATGCGTACGACATATGGGGAGACTCTAATTGAAATTGGAAAGGAAAACCCAAATGTAGTAGTAATAGGTGCTGATACTACTGATTCACTAAAAACAAAAACATTTGGAAAAAATTTTCCAAATAGATTTTTTAATGTAGGCATTGCAGAAGCAAATCTTGTTTCTATTGCGGCAGGTTTGGCAAATGAAGGCAAAATTCCATTTGCTAGCACTTATGCAATATTTTTACCCGGTCGTTGTGTGGATCAAATACGCAATGCAATTGCATATCCGTCACGTAATGGAAAGCAAGGATTGAATGTGAAAATGGTTGTATCGCATGGAGGCCTGACTGTTGGTGCAGATGGTGGTTCTCATCAGCAAGTCGAGGATATAGCAATTATGCGAGTAATTCCAAATGTCAAAGTTTTGATTCCTGCTGATACTGTTACAGTTTCAAAACTTACTTGGATTATTTCACAAATGCATGGTCCTTTTTATATGAGGATGGCAAGATCAAAGACGGCTTTAATTCATTCTACATCGCAGGAATTTGAAATTGGGAAAGGAATTATCCTACGAGATGGTTCCGATTGCACTATTGCATCTTGTGGAATTACTGTTCAAATGGCATTAGAAGCTGCTGATTCTCTCAAACAAGAAGGCATTTCATGCAGAGTCTTGGACCTATTTTCTGTCAAACCGATTGATTCATCATTAATAGAAAAAGCAGCACGTGAGACAGGGGGAATTGTAACAACCGAGGAACATAATGCTATGGGTGGATTTGGATCAGCTGTGTCAGAAGTAGTTACCGAGACATATTCTGTACCAGTGAGAAGGATTGGCGTTCAGGATAAGTTTGGAGAATCAGCACGAGATAATGAAGTTTCGTTATTGCTTGAAAAACATGGTATTACATCAATTAATATAGCTAATTCTGTGAAAGATATTAGGAGTAAAACAAGATGAAGATATTTCTTGACACCGCAAATCTCCAAGCTATAAAATTATACAATGAAATGGGCCTGGTTGATGGTATTACAACAAATCCCTCACTTTTAGCTAAAGAAAGTGGCGATCCACAAAAGACGATGGAGGAAATTGTAAGAATAATCAAAGGAGATGTTAGCTTGGAAGTTGTAAGTACAGAAACTTCTGGTATGATTGATGAAGGACATAGACTACGAAAATATGGAAACAATGTAGTTGTTAAATGTCCTATGACTCTAGAAGGTCTAAAGGCCTGTAGGATATTGACCAATAAAGGAATACCAGTTAATGTGACACTGGTATTTTCAGTAAATCAGGCAATATTAGCTGCAAAAGCAGGAGCAAAATATGTCAGCCCGTTTATAGGAAGACTTGATGACAATGGTCAAGATGGCATGCATCTGATAAAAGA
>CAZHDX010000040.1:0-11061 GCA_964531195.1 uncultured Nitrosopumilaceae archaeon | reverse complement strand
TCAAATATTAGAAATTAAAGTAATTTTTGATTATGATTATGAAGATTAATGTCTCCGGTATCAAAGCTGATGTTGGCGGAATTGGAGGACATACTAGACCAAGTGACGGTCTACTAAATGCAGTAAAAAATATTGTAAAATCACAAGTAAGAAATGATGGGAAGGGGCTTTTGATTGACTATTACATCGGTTATTGTGGCGATGATATCCATATTGTTATGACTCATACCAAAGGGGTCGACAATAGAGAAATTCATCAGCTTGCGTGGAAGGCATTTGAGGCGGCAACCAAAGTAGCAAAGGAGGAAGGACTTTACGGTGCAGGTCAAGATCTTCTAAAAGACTCTTTTTCAGGCAATGTAAAAGGAATGGGTCCTGGCGTGGCAGAAATGCAATTTGAAGAAAGACCTAACGAAGCATTTACTATTTACGCTGCTGATAAAACAGAACCTGGTGCTTTCAACTATCCTTTCTACAGGATGTTTGTTGATACCCTAAGTAATACAGGGTTAATAGTTAACCAAAATCTTGCAAAAGGTGCACGAATAACAATAATGGATGTTGAAAAAGGAAAGATTGCTCAATTAAACATGTGGGAAGACAAACCCACGCTAGAAGCAGCTCTGATGTATCCAGGAAGATACGTCATATCAACAGTATTTACAAAAAATAATCTACCCGTTCTAGCAGCTTCAACAGATAGACTTCATAACATAGCGGGAAAGTATGTAGGAAAAGATGATCCTATTTGCATCATAAGAACACAAAAAGATTTTCCTGCAACTGAGGAAGTAGGTGCAGCATTTAGCAACCCTCATTATGTAGCAGGTAACACACGCGGCAGTCATCACATGCCATTAATGCCAGTCAAAATAAATTCGGCAGCAAGCATTAATTTTGCAATACCTATCGTCAGTAGTCTTGTTTTTAGTATGCATAATGGCAAACTTGTTGGACCTGTTGATGGATTCGGATCTGTAGATTGGGATTACATCAGAACTATTGCTGTAAAGCGAGCAATTGCAATACGAAGTCAAGGGTTTATCCACCCAGCTACATTGGTTCCTTCAGAATTGGAATATGCTGAGGGATATAGAGCAAGAATGAGTGTACTTTGGAGCAGGATGAGACCAATTCCTTCAAGCAACTCCTCAAAACAATTTCAAAAACCAAAATCTCATCAACAACAAAAACAAACTCATCCTAAAACAACCCATACAAAAGAACATGAAAAGCCAAAAAGTGGCTCAAATTAAATTTTGAATTGCTTGAATCAATAATATAATTTCTTAATTGCTTTTAAAATTATAAACTAAGATTTTATTATGCAATTTTTTTAGATATGCTGTTGGTTAAACGAATTCAAATTTTGGTAGTAGGAAATAACGAAAACGGATCTACCCCTGAAACTAATAAACTTGCTTATGAAACTGGTATAGAGATTGCAAAGTCAGGATCTGTTTTAATTACTGGTGGTTTAGGAGGTGTCATGCAAGCTGCTTCTCGTGGAGCAAAAGAGGCAGGAGGTATTACTGTTGGAATAATTCCACAGAATGATCCTTCCTTTGCCAATGAATATTGTGACATAGTCATTCCTAGTGGAATCGGGCTTGCGCGGGACTTTCTTAATGCATTATCTGCGGACGGTATCATTATAATCGGGGGTGGTTCAGGGACGCTTTCAGAAACCTGTGCAGCATACATGCATAAAAAACCAATGGTTGCAATAAAAAACTCTGGAGGAATAGCAGACAGGTTTGCAGATCAATACCTTGATCATCGTAAAAATATAAAAATAATCGGTGTTGATTCTCCTAAAGAAGCAATAAAATGCATTCTAGAAAAAATTAATTGCGCAGAGAAATAAGAAACGGATCGGGTTCGTAGAATTTACCATATTTTTTGGCTTGATCATCTAGTGTATTAATAATATTTGAGATTCCGATCTCTTTAGCACTCTCAAAAATTGGTTTTTTTAGGCCCATGCCAAGTTGCAACGCCTTTTAAATTTCTTTTTCGTCGCTTGCTTGATTTTTTACAAGCCAAGCTACATTATTTAAAATATTTGCAGCAAGCTCAATAGGATTAAATTTTTGAGCCAATTCTTCAGATAATGGAATTCGTTCATACTGGTTACCCGTGTAGTCATAAAATCCTGATCCGCTTTTTTGTCCCAATCGTTTCTTGTCATACAGTTCTTGAATTTTTGGATTCGGATTAATCACTTTTTTGTCTCTTAAATGCATTTCGATTGTAGCTTTATGAATTACGTCAAGGCCAGTAAAATCAGCAAGCTCAAAAATGCCCATCGGAAAACCAAGCTTAAATTTTACAGCAGAATCAATCTCTGTCATTGATGTTTTATTTCTGTCCATTGCCCACGCTGCCTCATGAACAAGTGGAATAAAAATTCTGTTTACAATGAATCCTGCTACATCTTTTTTACACAATACAGGCTCTTTTGAAACAGATCTGACAAATTTCAATACTATTTCAACTAACTCTCTACTCGTTTTTTGTCCTGGAATGACCTCTACTAATTTCATAAGCTGTGGAGGATTAAAGAAATGAATGCCAACAAATCTTTCTGGTCGTTTTGTGGTATTTGCGATTTCTGTAATTGGAAGGGTACTTGTATTTGATGCAAATATTGTATCATTGTTTGCTACTTTGTCTACTTCAGAATAGACTTTTTTCTTTAAATCCAGTATTTCAGGAACTGCTTCTATCATTAGGTCACATTTTGCTAAAGCTTTTTCAAGATTGACCTCAGGAGTAATTTTTGATAGTATTTTATCGGCCTCTTCTTTTGATAATTTTTGTTTAGATACAAGCTTATCAAGACTCCATTTGATTTTTTCCATAGCCTTATCAAGGAATTCTTTTTCTATGTCTCTAAGAATAACATCATATCCTGACATGGCTGAAACTTGAGCAATACCATGTCCCATGATTCCAGAACCCAACACTGTAATATTTTTTATTTCCATTAGCAAACATAGTAAGTGTCCCTTTCTAAGTTATTCGGTTTTATGAAAAATCATTCATATTTGTTCTGCCATTTATGTAATTATATACTATCAATTAATAATTTTAAATGTTCAGGCAAAACTGGAAGCTCTCCTGTGTGACTTACATTATTTTGTAAGATATCTGGTCCTATTCTCCTAACTTTTTGTGTTCCTATCAATGTGTCGATAGTTCTTTCAATCTCCTTCTGAGTCAATATGTTTTTTAACTTTTCAATTAAAATATTTTCAACTTCATATTTGTCAATGGCATATTGAAGAAAAAGCAATTTGTCGTTAAAAGAAAGGTTTTCCACGTAATTGAAACCCACCCATAAATAAAAAAGATTACGGACATCATAGCAAATAGCTAAGTATAACATTTGAAGATAGGTATATTCTTAAAACCCGAAGTTGAAGGTAAGTAAGATTTTGAACGTAGAAAAATTTACGGATGACATTTATGCAATAGCAGAAAGGTTATCAAAAGGACAATTGCCTGAGGTTAAGGCAAAAATAAATTTTGTACGCGAGAGATTAATTGAGTTATACACACAAAACCTAGTTAAGATAAACCATTCTGTTCTTGAAATAATATGTGCGTCAAATCTCATATCGCAAGGATATGTAGTAGATGTAGAACAACATCTTTCTGATGTACTTGTTTGTGATGTTTTTGCAACAAAGGGTGATGGGACATTTATCATGGAAATAGAGACGGGATTCACACCACCTGATCATGCATTGGATACAATAGATTACTACGTAGCTAGAATTGCAAGCAAAATATCTCGATACAGTAAATATTGTTCAAAATTTGCCCTGGCAACTCCTGTGGTAGGAATTTTACCGATTCCAAGATTATTCCTAAAACCTCCAAGCAAAAGAACGCATGTCGAAATACAAAAAATCAAAGACCTTTGTGATCGGTTTTACAGAAATCCACCCATAGACTATAAAGACATACTTAACGCAAGATTACATTCGGTATATCTAATAAACATCGACAAATGTTTTGCAAAGCAGCTTGATCCCTATGCTTATCTTGAACTTGTAGAAAAACTGCAAGAAAATAGTGAATTGGATTTATAAAAAGATAATTATGAATTATCTTTTTATAAAAATCTAACTACTATTAATATGACTTTATGTTTTCAGATAGATAACCTTTGGATGGAATTCTTTTGCTTGTATGTATCTTTCACATTTGAATCAATTATTATGATTTTGATTTAATTCTCTTTGTCTTCTCATTTTTTAATTGCATTACTGATCGCAAAATAAGATTTGATATGCCAAGATTAGATATTAGAAATCTTGCAGTTTCTTCAAGAACATTTTCTCCTTTGTATCCTTCATCATATGTCATCTCAATTTCTCCTTTATCTGTCTCAACAATGACCGTGATAAGTGAATACAACCCCAATTTCTTGTCTTTTTTTTGAACATAAAGATTCAAATGAATATTTTTAATCAAGTAGTCTTGTTCAACAAAATTTCCAGAAGATAATATAGTAATTGTCTTATCAGGTTTTTTTTCTACTCGTCTTGGATCGATAACATCTATAAATCTCATTAAAAACCCTCAACGATTCTTTCTAAATAATTTTGCTCAATTCAAGGAAATGTTATTTCTCATCATCTATAGTGCCACCTTGCCCGTATATGACAGGCATGGTTAATGTGGTAGTTACATGTGGCACATTACGTACCTTAGAAATGGCAGAATCAACTTTTAATGAAGTATCTGCAGATATTTTTACAAAGACATCATATTTACCCATCACCCCGTTTACTTCGACTACATGTTGTAAATCTTTGATTTCTCCAATAACATCTTTTTCACGGCCAGGGATGCATGTTACTAAAATGTATACTAGCATATTTTTTAGAAAAATTTTTCCAAATAAAAAGGCTTACATAAATTTGATTTTATATCGTAAAAACACAGTGCTCAAAATGCCAATTGATAAAATCGAGATAGTGATTGAACCAAACTCCGGAATAATCACTGTGCCGATTAATTTCAGTTCTTTTGCATTTGAGGGAATTTCACAATCAAGAATTCTATCAGAAGCAGTTTCTGATTGTCCACATTGCAGGGACGTTCCATCAATTTGAACTATCAAAGAACTACCTGGCGCATCAATTATTTTCTTTGGAACTTGAAATTCTTGTAATACTGTACTAGTTGATGTTGCATTTGTATTGATGGAAATAGTTATAGATTTATCAACAGTTGAGACAGAAACATCCTTGTAAATAATCAAACTAGTATTATTGCTTCTAATTTTTATAAAAAAATCACCTACATTAATTGATTGTACTTGAATTCCATTTACTATAAAAGAAAGATGTCCTGTCTGGTTCCCGTGTTTTATTTGAGCATCGTAGGAACCAGCAGAAGCATCATCAGTCAATACAAAATCATGAACAAATAGATTATTCGATAAAGTAACTTGCCCCACTTCGTACACATTGCCTATTGGGTTTCTCACTATTATTGTGACTGGATTACCAGATACAATTTTAGAAACAGAGCCTGATATGATCACTTTATCACCTGGTTGATAACTAGGTTTGTTAAGTGAAGCAGTAATACCATCCGTTGTTGTTTGAGCATGGGCAGTATTTACGACGATGACAAAAAGAATGAAGAGAACTAATATTCCAAAGCGCAACTGCATGAAGATTTTGGTGAAATGTTATTGTATTTAATTGTAGGCATATTAGCATCACTAAATATACGCATCTAAACCATTTTTTTTTATAGTTCCATGTTGTTGTTTTTCTAAAACCTTTGACATTTTTTCTCCCATTCCTTTTGCTGCGGTTACCTTTCGTTTTCCTATCCAATAATATGTTTCATCTATCGTATTTTTTGCTATAAGAACAATTAAGCGGCCAGAATTTTTTCTTCCTGTACGTCCTTTTCTTTGAATAAATCTAATTGAGCTTGGTACATTATCAAAGAATATAACAAGATTTACTTCAGAAATGTCTAATCCTTCTTCACCAACTCTTGTAGCAATCAATACCTTGTATTTGCCATCTCGAAATTTTTGTACAGTTTCTATCTGTTTCTTCTGTTTAAGTCCTGTTTCTCCAGCTTTGCCAATTAAAAATCCTGCTGCAATTCCCATCTCAACTAGTTTTTGATGAATTACATCTACAGAATCTCTATAACTAGTGAAAACAAGAGCTTTACCTTGATGTGATTCTATAATCTCTTTTAATTTTATTATTTTGGAATGTTCTATTCCTTTTGATTGTGCATGTTTAGCAAGGTGTATTGCTTTAATAAAATTCAAATTATTTTCAAATAGATCCTTTATTCCAACACCTTTTTTTTGCTGAGTGCGTTCACAAAATCTCAAAAAAGATGTAACGCCATGAGATTCTAAAACATTCAGTGCATGAATTATCCTTATTGCTGTAAAAAGTGGTTTTGCAGCTTTTCTGTTTTGTCGTATAACGAAATCTCTTACTCGCAAGAGTTCTGAAAGTGACTTGTTACCCAATATGCTAACACCAGCCTTTCTTAATTCCTGGTACTTTGATTCAAGTGCTAATTTTATACACTCTTGAATTTCTTTCATTTCTTGAGGAAGGTCAATTGTTATCCATTGAGTATTTGTTTGCTGAACATATGGCTGTACATCGTGACTCTCTTCAGTTTTTTGTGCAATGCTTGTAATTTTTAGAGTATTGAGAATTTCCGTTGCTTTTTCTTTTTCACTTGGAAGAGTTGCAGTCATTCCTAAAATTCTCACATCATTATTCTCAAATCGTTCTGCAATTCCAGAATAGGCATAATCTCCTATTGCACGATGTGCTTCATCAAAAATTAACAAATTAAATTGTTTGGTAGATACGATTTGTCTGTCTAAATCATTTTTTGTAATCTCAGGAGTAGCACAGATTACACTATTTATCCAGAATTTTTTTCTTTTTTCAACAGAGTCTTCTCCTGTAATAAGTACAATATCATCAATGAGTAGTGTTTTTTTTAGGAACTCGTAATGTTGATGTGCCAGAACTCGAGTTGGCGCAAGAAACAACACTCCACCGATCCGCCTCGATAAGAATTCAGCAATTACTTGTAATGCCACTGTTGTTTTACCTAGTCCTGTAGGAAGTACCACGAGACAGTTCTCTTTTATTGCTTGATTTGCAAGATTTACCTGATATTCTCTATATTCTATGGATTCAGGTTTGATTAATTTATGTTCAAGATATTGTGGATTCAATTGGTCTCATCTTTTTTGCAATCACTAAGTTTCTTTCAATTTAATATTTAAAACAACTTGCATATATGAATACGAGGTTATAACACGAACACAAAGGCATTTACTGGATCTGAAAAACAAAAAAGTTCTTCTTCTCATAATATTGAAATTAGCTAGTCATGTGTGCTGAGCATGGAATGGGTAACTAAATTTGGAACCTCTTGAATTTTGTGATATTTGTTTTCAAAGAGGGAAGACTAACCTATGTGAAACATATAGAAATACATTTACAAAAATAAGCCCCTTACATTTTACACAACAAACAAAACTAGATAGAATTCTAAATGAGTTAGAAATTCGACCCCGTTTAATAAATAGGCAATGGGCATGTATGTTGGAATTTTCAAAAAGAGGGAAATTTCTTGACTCATTATATGGAACCAACATAACGATTCATACATTAGAAGATCATGTCAAGATCTTGACAAGATTATACAAACCTGAATCAAGAGACCTTGGAAAACTAAAAGAATTTGAAATTCCAAGTTTAGAAGCTTGGGAAGAGTTTAATCCAGAATCCAGAAGATGGGATGCATTAAAAGTCCAACAAATAAATAAAAAATTCTTTGCCAAAATTTGTCTTGGTAATATCTTAAAGCACTCTAGTTTTGAGGGAATAAGCTATTTTCGAGCATACCTAGACAAAGATTTGCCAGTTCTTGCGCCAATGGAAAAACGCGGTGCTTATAATATCATATCTACGATATCAAAACCTATTTCAGCAGAATGGAAAACAGACAGCACGAATGAACACATATTTATAAAAATTGATCAGCTGGCAAACAGTCCTGATGAAATTTTTAACATTTTGTACAGGGTTGGAACAACAAATAAAAAAATTCCTGAAATGCTAATTTTTAAAATTTGTGATTATGAAATTGTGAAAACAGTACTTGCCCTCATTAAAATTAATCTAATAAAATCATCTGAGATAATTATTACCTTGTTTAATAAAGATTCAACAAATCCAATTTTAATTGAAAAATTAGAGAAAGAACGTCTAGAAACAATGTTGAAGATAATTACAGAAATTGGCGGTAAGATCGAAAATGAAAATGAAAATTTTATCATAACAGGAAAGAAAGGAACTGTAAAACTAACCTTTGTCGATAATGACAAAAGTATTCAGGATGGTAAAGAAATTCAGATTTCAGTGCAAGCATTTGAGGATCCAGCTAGATTTACAGAAATCTTACATATGATAAAAAAAAGGCTAGGTCTTCAGGATCTGCCCCTTGAAACCATGGTTAGTCAACACTGGCCAATAATAACTGATGTCGATTTACAATATGTAGTCCAGTCTGCAATTTCATGGTGGCCAAGTAATTCAATTTTGGCATCAAAAATAATTGGTGAGCAAAACAAGTTTACAAAAATAAACCAATGGTTTTCCAAAATTAAAGAAGGCAAAATAAGATCAAATCTTGACACCGTAACTCTTGGTAAAATTATTAAATTCAAAGAGGCTAAACAATAATTTACTAGTTAAAACATAAAATCGGCATGACCAAATCTTTTGAACGACCTACTTGGGATGAATATTTTATGCTACAGGCAGAATTAGCAAAACTTCGTTCAAACTGCATAACAAGGCAAGTAGGAGCTGTGATAGTGCGCGATCATAGGCAGATAGCAACGGGATATAATGGCACTCCTCCTGGGGTCACAAATTGCTATGATGGTGGTTGTGCTCGATGCCAGCTACGAATGGAAGGAAAAATAGCGTCAGGCGAAGGACTTGAGAGATGCATATGCAGCCATGCTGAAGCAAATGCAATAATGCATTGTGCTATTTTGGGAGTAGGTTCTGGTACAAAGGATTCAACTTTGTACACTACCTTTGCAACTTGTCTTGAATGTAGCAAAATGGCAATAACTATAGGAATTAAAAGAATTGTATGTATTGGAAAATATCCAGAAACTGATTATGAACTTCTTCGTAAAGCAGGTATAGAAATAACAGTAATAAAAAAAGAAAGAATAAGTCATTGGATCAAAATTTTATTAGAAGACACAACTGCGAATTTAATACCCTCATGAATCAATTTACAGATAAAAATAGTACAACAAACGAAATTCATAATGTAAATAACATGCAGCAAAAAAAGACTTTAGAACGAAGCGAATCTTTCGTTTCAGAAGTCATTAATCTTTCTGGAAATGCAGTAGTTAAAGTTACGGATTGTATGTGTCCGTCACTTTTAGTATCAGCAACTTATGACGGTTTTAAAAAAACTGCTATTCTGAAATTTTATGATCCTGTATCACAAAAAATTCAATGGTGGGAAGACAATCAAAATCACAAACCTTATTGTTATTCAAAATTAGAACCAGAAGAATTAAAATTTTTATTAGATAGAAAAGACGTTTTGGAATTAAAAAAAATTGAAAAAATGGACATTCTTAAAGACCGAACGATTAATGTTACAAAAATCATCGTGACAGATCCACTAGCCATAGGAGGAACTCAAACAGACAAGAGCATTAGAAATTTAATTGAAACTTGGGAATCTGACATAAAATATTATGAAAACTATCTTTATGATTATTCTCTAATTGTGGGCAAATACTACACTATAACCAATGGAAAATTAGAAGAATATAGGTATGAAATTCCTAACGAAGTCCAACTTGCCCTAAAAGGATTGCTTTACGATAAAATCATAAACATGGGGATTATAGATTCTAAAGAATTTCAAAATCATATAGCAGATTGGGCAAATTTACTAAACCAACCAATCCCAAAAATTAGAAGAGTTAGTTTTGACATAGAAGTCGAATCAGAAATAGGAAGAATACCTGATGCAAAAATTGCCGACAAGAGAATTACTGCTATCGGGTTTTCAGGAAGTGATGGTCTTAAACATATTTTCGTATTGCAAAAAAAAGAAAAACAACTTGGCAAAAATGAATTAGAACCAGACATAAAAATTTCATTTTATGATGAAGGTAAGGAAAAAGAAATGCTACTAGATACTTTTAAGATTTTATCTGACTATCCATTTGTAATCACTTACAACGGTGATGATTTTGATATGCCGTACGTTTACAATCGTGCTAAGAGATTAGGAATTGACGCAAAAGAAATTCCATTAATTATGATGAGAGATTCTGCTACTTTAAAACATGGTGTACATATTGATCTTTATCGAACATTTTCAAATCGCTCCTTTCAGATTTATGCATTCAGCCATAAATACAATGATTTTTCATTAAATAGTGTTGCAGAAGGATTACTAAATGAATCAAAAATAGATTATGAGGGAGAGCTAGATGATCTATCATTATACGAGCTTGCAAATTATTGTTACAATGATGCAAAATTAACGCAGAATCTTACAAGCTTTAATAATGATCTGCTAATGGATTTGCTAGTTGTCATAACAAGAATTGCGAGGATGCCCATCGACGACATTTCTAGAATGGGTGTATCTCAATGGATACGTAGCTTATTTTATTTCGAGCACAGAAAACATAATTTTTTGATCCCACAAAGACAAGAACTTGATCAAAAATCTCCATCTGCATCTACAGAAGCAATCATAAAAGACAAGAAATACCGCGGAGGATTAGTTGTAGATCCTACTGCCGGAATTCACTTCGAGGTGTCAGTCATGGATTTTGCTAGTCTGTATCCTAGTATAATCAAAGTAAGAAATCTTTCTTATGAAACAGTACGTTGCGTCCATGATGAATGTGCCAAAAATATCATTCCAGGCACAAATCACTGGGTATGTACTCGTAAAAATGGTCTTACCGCAGTT
>CAZHDX010000039.1:305-11171 GCA_964531195.1 uncultured Nitrosopumilaceae archaeon | reverse complement strand
TTATATTGCAGTGCATTTTAGTTCATTTGTCTTATGAATGCAGCTCAATTCTTGTTTGGGTCTAGGATTGGATAAATTAATGTCAGTAATAACAAAAACCGATAACGACAGAGAGGTGGTCTTGTATCCTAGAGATCCTGAAAGACTTTCTCCATAAAAAGATAAATCCAAATTCCACGAAAATATAAAATGCAACAATGTGATTTCTGTGGTTCTGAATTTGGGAACAGGAGGTGTTATTTTTGTGAGAAGCACTGTTGTACTTCCTGTATGACTGATGATAGAACAAGATGTAAGCGATGTTTTATAACAAAAAGAAAATTAGGATGGCGAATTTTCAAAAGAAATAAGATCCTTCTTGGTTTCATTGCATTTGTGTGGGTATATACAGTATTTCCTGTACCATTCATACCAGGAATAGAACCCATGTTTTACTGGGTATCACTTGGTGTTGCAATCATGATTATGATTCCAGTAAGTCTTGCAATATTTTTTTGGTCAAGAGAACCACCTGCATCAGATATCAAATAATTTGGGCAATTACTTGTTGTGTAAACTCATCAGTTGTCAAATTACCTCCAATGTCTTTGGTTTTCATTCCCTCTCTTACCACACTAAATACTGCTGATTCAATCTTTTCCGCTACGGTAAGACATTTTTTATCATTGTTTTTCATTCCAAGCCATTCAAACATCATTTTTGCAGAAAGTATGAATGATGATGGATTTGCCACCTGTTTTCCAGCTATATCAAATGCTGCTCCATGAACTGGCTCAAACAACGCAAAACTGTCACCTATATTGGCAGCTGGAGCCATACCTAAACCCCCTGTCACTTGAGCCGCTTCATCTGATAAAATGTCTCCGTATAAGTTGGTAGTTACAATGACGTCAAAGGCTTCAGGCTGTCTTATGAGATTCATAGCACATGCATCGACATACATCTGTTCAAATTTTATGGTTTGATAGTTTTTTGAAATTTCATAACATGATTTTGCAAAAAGACCGTCTGTTTTTCTCATGACATTAGATTTGTGAACACAGGTAACTTTTTTTTCATGGTCCCTTTGCTTTGCAATTAAAAAGGCATAATTTGCTATCCGTTTTGATGCAGCTTCTGAAATTGTACGCAGTGCGATAGCAGAATCACCCACTTCAAACTCCATCCCAGTGTAAAGATCTTCTGTATTTTCTCTAACTATGACTAGATCAATGTTCTGTTTTAACGATGGCATGTTAGGATATGATTTGGCAGGTCTAATGTTAGCATAGAGATTTAATGCCCTTCTTAAAAAAACAATCACGTCTGCTGCACTTTCTCCTACGGGTGCTTTCAAACATGAATCGGATTTTCTTATTAACTCTAAAGTTGTTTCAGGTAATGCTTTACCTGTCTTTGATAGAGTCTTGTCGCCAGCCTCAACTCTTTCAATATTTATTTTTAAATCGAGTTTGTCATTTATGGTATCTAAAACTTTAATCATAGATTCTGATAATTCCGGACCTATTCCATCTCCCGTAATTAGAGAAATTCGATACATCAAATACGAGTATCGAGTCTTATTAAATAAAATTATGTTTTCGTACTAGATTGATAGGCAATTAATTATCTTGCTTTTTTACTTTTGAATAGTTCATGAATGTCCTTCTATGAGTGTTGTCAATCTTCATAAGCCTTAAAATGCGTTGTCAAATTCAATTTTCCTGAATTTATTAAACTTTGAAAAGATTTTATGAATTCGTCATCTGTCATATTTCCTTTAGCCCATTCATTTACGAAATGATACCTAAATGACAATGGTAATTCGTATGTTAATTGTTGTTTGTTTGCTGAAACAGGAATTGTTAGATATCCACTCGCTACAAGATCTTTTACAAGAACACTTCCAGTTCCGATAAAAGAAATTCCATCAGAAACGTCATCTCTTATCATCTGGGGTAAAAATCTACTTGTATTGTTTTCCATGGAATTCCTAAACAAATCATGATCCATCACAGCTAGACTTGTCGCTTGTCGACCCGTCTGATCTCCTGATGTTGCAGAATGGAAATCTGCAGGTTTGCCTCCAAATCCATAATTTCCGTACTTGTTTTTAATTTGCTGAACATCAATGGGAGTAATGCTAAAATAATTATTTTGCGGAACTACGCCCACCATTATTGACGGAGAATCTTCAAGACCACTACCAATACGTTCTAGTTGGGTTTCAGATGTAATGTAATGTCCTAATCCTAAGGCATGACCTAATTCATGTTCTATTACTCCTCTTATTTGAGGATCAGTGAGACCATCGTATAGAATTTTTATGAACGCTTTGTGCTGGCTGTAATCATAATAAGTCACTCCACCACTTGAAATACCAACAAAATAGGGATCGTCGCTAAAAGTTTTGCTGAAAAACCTGACTAAAATATCACACTGTGGATCAAATTTTACAAAACTATCATACGATAGTGTTCTGTATCCGATATGCCAAACCTGACTCTTTCCGATTCCAGCATTTAATTTTGTTGACCAATCAATAGTAGCATACAATGTATTTTTTGCTAAATTTACATTAAATTGACTATTTGATTGATCTTCAACTGCACAAACTTTAGGATCGTGTTCTATTCTAAAGGCATTTTCCTTAAAATATGAAACGGCTGTTCCATTAGAATATGATTGAATATATTCACTCATTGTGGTTTTGTGAAGCTGATATGATTTTTGGTCGTCATCTGCATAAACTGAAGATATTCCAAGAATACCTAAACCTAGCAGTGAGATTACAGCTATTGAAAGTAACATACTCATCAATCATTTCTTATTAGCTAACTCCGAAATCTGCTAGTGTGTTCTAGTTTGAGACATACTAAATTCCATTTATGGAAATAGATGGCAAAACCTGGTCAAATAATGAAGTGAAGGAAAAGATACATAACAGACATGCTAGCTTCTTACTTACTTGGCAGAGCAGAAAAATTTCCTATCAAAAAGTCTCTCATATATCGTGTTTGCTGCTTCTGCAGGAACAATAATTGAATGGTATGATTTTTACATCTTTGGTTCACTTGCAGTAATTTTATCTACAAAATTCTTTCCAAGTCATGATCCGGTCGCAGCTTTGTTGCTTACTTTAGCTACATTTGCAACCGGCTTTGCAGTACGACCTGTTGGTGCATTGGTCTTTGGAAAAATAGGCGATTCAACAGGACGCAAATACGCATTCATGCTTACTATTATAATAATGGGTGCAGGTACTAGTCTTATTGGAATTCTACCTACCTATCAAGCAATAGGTACTGCTGCACCAATACTTTTAGTTTCACTCAGACTCCTTCAAGGCTTAGCAGTAGGAGGAGAATACGGCGGAGCTGCAATTTATGTTTCTGAACATGCGCCTGACAAAAAACGAGGTTATTGGACTGGTTTTATCCAGACAACAGCGACAGGCGGTCTTTTATTATCCCTTGGAGTCATACTTTCTACCAGACTTACACTTGGAGAACAAACATTTGGAGATTGGGGTTGGAGAATACCATTCCTTGTCTCAACATTGATGGTAGTTGCCGCACTTTATGTAAGATGGAAAATGAAGGAAACTCCGCTTTTCTCCAAACTAAAAATGAAAGGCGCAACCTCGATTGCACCACTTCGCGAGAGCTTAACAAATAAGAAAAATATAAGATTAATTTTAATTGCTCTCTTTGGAGCAGTTGCTGGTGAGGCTGTAATTTGGTACACTGCTCAGTTTTATACATTATACTTTCTCCAGACTGTACTAAAAGTTAACTTTGTTACATCAAGCTCTGTAGTACTAATTGCAGTGGCAATAGGCATGCCACTTTTTGTATTCTTTGGATGGCTATCTGACAGAGTTGGAAGGAAAAAGATAATGATGTTAGGATGTCTGTTGGCTGTATTAACGATATATCCAATTTATCTTGGTCTGGCAACATTTGCAAACCCACTTAACTTTCCAGCTCTTGTTGCCTTGATTGTTTTACTACTGGTTTATGCAAGCATGGTATATGGTCCATTGGCAGCTCTTCTAGTGGAATTATTTCCAGCTAAAATCAGGTACACATCTCTCTCAGTACCGTATCACTTAGCAAATGGATTGTTTGGAGGATTTACACCACTTATTGCAACTGCACTAGTTTTGTCCACCAAAAATATCTATGCCGGTCTTTCTTGGCCGATATCTATAGCCACTCTCACTATTGTGGTGGGGATGATATTTTTAAAAGAAACTAAGAATACAAAGATCTGGGACGAGGTAGAAAATCAGCCGAATTGATTTACAAACAAGGAACTATTTCTGTTTCACAGATGATTGAAAGGAATTTCAATATGATTGTCAAAGCAAAATCTTATCAAGAATGATATAATTTTAGAGAAGACGAGTTGTATTTTATTATTTTTTCATACGCAAGGTTATCTATTACTTGGACTTTATGGGTTCATGGCTGACAAGATGCTGATTGGTATGACTGAATCAGGGGAACACAAATACGTTCAATGTCCATCTTGTAAGGAAATTCGTAAAGGAGCTGAATTTAAATTGATTCACAATGAAATGCATTCAAAACAAACTTTAGATTCTCTTTTACAAGCAGAGATTGAATTCGAGGAAAAGAAAAAGAAAATTATTAATGCCGCATCTAAATTGCAAAACGATATTAAGATGAATTTTCTCAAAAATCACTCATCGACTATAAAAAAAGATTCTAATCTTACAGATACTATTAATCAAAACTCAATTAATTACATTTCTTTTGATGGGTATTTTACTGTACACAAGGTAAATAAAACTGATTTTATAGAAATAAAGACCGCTGAATCACCTTTTCTGCCACAAAAATAGACAAAAGAAAATTACTGAAGATCCTTTAAATCAATAATTTTTGGATGAGTTTAGGTAAGTTTTACGATTTCTTCGATTCTTGAGATGTTGAGTTCATTTTTAGGAATTTTTTCATAAGGCACTTGCAATATCTTGAAATCCAAATCAAAACAAAGTTTTAGCACCTCAAACGCTTCAACATATTTGCTAGAAGTGTTCAATCTGCTTTGTAATGCCCTGTATTCTGCAAGTCCTTTGGTTGCATTAGAATGAAGGTAAAGTTTTTTTTGCTGAGAAAAAAAGAGCTTTATCAATTCTACTTTTTTCTCCATGACATCAGATATGTCTATGAACACCTGAGGTTTGAAATCTCTTGATAGAGGAATTTCATATGATAATATGTTTGAGGCAAATCTTCCTGCTTCTACAGTAGCTAAAGCGATCGCTCTGTGATCATGATGCACATCTCCATTTGAATGAGTAATTACAAGATCGGGGCTGGCTTTGTTGATAAAATATTCTATGTGATTTATCAATTCTCCATTTACTGTAAGCTTTGTGTCTTCAAAATTGTCTATCCATAGATCTTTCGCTCCGATAAATTTTGCAGATTGCATTAATTCTTTTACTCTTTCTGCAGGATTTCCTCCTACGGCTCCCCTCGTTAAAGAATACATGTATACATTGTGGCCCTTCTTTGCTGCTTGAATGAGTAAGCCTCCACATCCTAATTCTATGTCGTCAGGGTGGGCACCTATCGCTAGGATATTCATAACGTGATATCTCCTTTTAATTTATTTATACTTACTCCAGCCTTCTTGACTGCATGTGACGGATCTGTGTTGGCTTTTTCTTGCAGATTCTGGCTGCTTATTTGTCTGCCTTGCACATCCTCTCTAGTTTTTGTTCTTGACATTATTGTTTTTTGATTACAATAAATTAAATAAAAAGGTGTTCTGCCAAAAGTGGTAATATCTTTTTTTACAGATATGAAGGATAATGCAATAAGCATTATTACTAAAATTAGTTGACCGTCAAATATGATATTGAATTTTAATTTTTATTAAAATTTCAAATTGTTAAAACATAATAAAATAATAATATCAGCATTCTCATATAATATTAATTCAAAATTAGAATTAAAATCTACCAAATTACATCTTCAAATTTATATTGTCCAAATGAGTCTGACAAATGTGGTTAGAGTAGACGGCAAAGATGATAACGAATGGGACGTAAAATCAATAACTTCTAATTTTAGTGGAGGATATGAAATTGAGGGAGATAAAACAAAGAAGATAAGAGGAATATCTTCCCTTTCAACTGCTTCATCAACGGATCTTTCTTTTTGTTCAGCTGAAGGCCAAGAAGCAATTCAATTAATTTCACAATCTAAAGCAGGTATAATATTATGCAAAAAAAATCTACAGGGATTAGTTCATCCACAAAAGGATTCTGAGCTTATTTTCATAGATAAACCACGGTTAGTGTTTGTCGAATTTGCAAATAAAATATTTGAAAAAAAGAAAATGGTAGGAATATCTCCAAAAGCTGTAATATCAGATAAATCTATCATAGGTTCTCGTTGTTATATTGGAGATTTTACAACAATTGGTGAGAATTGCAAAATTGGCAATGATAGTGTAATTTACAACAATGTTACTCTAGTAAAAGACTGTATTATAGGAGATAGATGCGTCATTCATTCTGGAGTCACATTAGGTGATGATGGTTTTGCTTTTGAAAGAAATGGAAATAGGCTCATGCTGTTTCCACATTTTGGGAGAGTTATAATTGGTAATGATGTAGAAATATGTGCCAATAGTCATATTGCAAAAGGTTCCCTTTCTGATACTGTTATTGGAGATAGTACAAAGATTGATGCAATGGTTCACATATCACACAATGTATCCGTCGGAAAAAATTGTGAAATCACAGCAGGGGCAGTTATTGGTGGAAGTACTACTGTCGGGGATTCAACATGGATTGGACTTAACGCAACTCTAAAAAATAAAATAAAAATAGGACGCAACGTAATAGTTGCCTCAGGAGCTTCAGTTATTCATGAAGTTCCTGATGAAGATATAGTGGCTGGCGTTCCTGCAAAATCAATAAAACATAAAATTACTACTTCTGCAGATGAATTATTTTTAATGGCAGGTCAAAAAGATGAACAACAAAACTAATGCCATATCGATCCTAAATATTTTTGTGGAAAATAAAACATCAATTTGACAAAACGTTTAATATCTTATTAAAAATTCATAAAATTCGGATTGGGTAGTAGTAGGTTTGGCATAGGAATTATTGTATCGATATTGATTGCAGGAATAATTATTTCCGAATCTTCTGCAACAGCTGGCACCTTTACTGATACAGTTTATGTAAAAGGACTTGCGTATCCCATTGCATCTGCTTGGTCTCCAGACGGCAGACTTTTTGTCACTGAAAAGGACACTAATGTTGTAGTAATAAAAAATGGAGTTTTACTTCCAACTCCTTTCATGTCACTACCGGTTAATAACACCGGAGAGCGAGGAGTACTGGGAATTGCATTTGATCCTAATTTTACATCAAATGGCTATGTCTACATATATTATACTCTAAATAGCAATCCTGTTCATAACAGACTAAGTAGGTTCAGTATCGATCCTGCCAATCATGATCGTGCATTGTCAGGAAGTGAATTTATTTTAAAAGATTTTGAACCATTGTTAGCTCCTCAGTACAATGGAGGGGCAATTCAATTTGGAAATGATGGTAAACTCTATGTCGCAGTTGGAAACGGTGGAAACTATAGCAATCCAGGGGTTCTTTATAATAAACTAGGAAAAATCCTTCGACTAAATACAGATGGTTCCGCACCTCCTGACAATCCATTTTATAATACTCCGGGAGCAAGTAAAGAAATTTGGGCATATGGCTTGAGAAATCCGTTTACATTTTCTATCTCTCATAATGTTGGTAGCTCCTTAATGTACATCAATGACGTGGGACAAAGCCGTTGGGAAGAAGTAGACTCGGGTAGTGCCGGCGCTAATTATGGCTGGCCTACATGTGAGGGATTTTGTACAACACCAGGGATGACAAATCCAATTTATGCATATCAACATGGTGCAATAAGCAATGCAATAGCTGGTGCCTCAATTTATGAAGCCAATCAATTTCCATCAAATTACAAGGGAGTGTATTTTTTTTCTGACTTTGTGACAGGTAACATTCAGCAACTAGATCCTGTTACTCACCAAGTTTCGCAATTTCTTGCAACTGCCCCAGGTGTTGTACAACTAAATGTTGGTCCTGATGGTAGTCTTTATTATACCTTAATTAGCGCGGGGGAAATTCATAAGGTAAGTTATAGCACATCAACAAACCATCCTCCAATTGCTGTAGTGTCAACTTCTGTAAATCAAGGATTGCCTCCGCTTTCTGTATCGTTTAATGGTTCATCTAGTCATGATCCTGATTCTGGAGATACGTTATCATATTCGTGGGATTTTGGCGATGGTTCACCGTTTGCAACTGGAATTACTACATCTCATACATATACCATTCAAGGACAATTTAATGCAAAACTCAATGTGACTGACAATCATGGTAGCATCAATATAGATAGTGTTAAAATTATTGTTGGCGCACCACCTGTAGCATCAATAGATACACCAGTACTTGGTACAAAATATAATGCAGGAGATACAATTTCATTTAGTGCCTCTGGAAATGATGCTGAAGACGGTATCTTACCCCCAAGTGCATATCATTGGAATATTTTATTTCACCACAACACCCACACTCATCCGTTTATCACTCTTGACGGAGTAAAGAGTGGCTCTTTTACGATTCCAACAATAACCGAACCTGATTCAAATGTCTGGTACAGGTTATACTTGACTGTCACTGATGCAAGCGGCATATCAAGCCAAACATATACGCGCGATGTCAATCCGAATACTGTTAATCTAACATTTAACACTACAAGACCTGGACTAACAATAAACTTGGATTCTCAACCAAAAATAATGCCTGTTACAGCTGGTGGTGTTGTTGGAGTCCAGAGAACAATTAGTGCACCTTTAACACAAAATCTTAACGGACAAGACTATCAATTCCAGTCTTGGTCAGATGGTGGTTCTGCAACTCATTCATTTTCTACACCTTCTGTCAATTCAGTATATAGTGCAAAATACATTTCATTACTTACAGCTAACGCCTCTCCTTCTGGATCCTCCTACAAGACTGCACAGACTGTCACACTGACAGCAACAGATCCTAGTGCATCAATATATTACACCACTGATGGTAGTCTTCCAACAGTATCTAGTAGCAAATATGCCAATCCAATCTTAATTGGTGCTAATACAACGCTCAGTTATTTTGCCGTTAACGCGACGGCATCAAGTCTTGTAAAGACCCAGGTTTATACAATTGATACTTCTCCACCAACCGTGACAGCAAATCCGATTGGAGGATCGTACGGCGGTGTTCAAAATATTGGTCTCTCTTCAAACGAACCTGCAATTATTTACTATACCACTAATGGTACTAGTCCAACAACTAATGACATAGTTTATGATTCCCCAATCACGCTTGATACGACAACTACTCTTTCATATTTTGGAGTAGACCTGGCAGGTAATCAAAGTCCAGTACACATCCAAACCTATACAATTGATGGCATTCCGCCGATTGTAACTTTAAACCCCCCGGCTGCATTCTACAACAAAGCTCAATCTATAAGCATTTCAACTAACGAGCCTGCAACTATCTACTATACTACGGATGGTACAGCTCCTACTATTTCCAACACAAAATACACTGGACCAATTTCTATTGGAACTACCACCACATTAAATCTAATTGCAATTGATAATGTTGGTAACACAACTCCATTACAGGCTACATACACAATTGACATAGTGCCACCTACTGGTAAAATTTTATCTCCCTTGAATAATACCTACATTGGAATCACCCCTGGAATCACGATTAATGTCAATGGTACTTCAGCTGACGTTGGTAGTGGATTACTAAATGTGTCCGTGAAGACAGATAACAACTTTTTTGCATATGTCACTCCAAAAACGCCAGGAAACTATTCGTCATGGACAATACCTGAAACATTTACAACAACAGGTATACATCAAATTCAAGCAAGAACAACTGATCAGGCTTTTAATACCGTCTATTATACCATTTATGTAAATATTGGTGTAGATACCACTCCTCCAACTATAACTGCAAATCCTGCAGGAGGTGCTTTTACGTCACCACAAAATGTGGTACTGTCATCTAATGAACCTGCAACCATATACTATACAACTAATGGTGCAATACCAACAACATCTAGTACAAAGTACACTGCAGCAATTCCAATCAATGCTAATACCACACTGCGATACTATGGTGTAGATCTTGCTGGTAATCCCAGTACAGTACAAAGCCAAACTTATGCCATGGTTCTAGGTGTAACAGCTTCACCGTCCGGTGGTCTCTATAATGCTGTACAAACAGTAACGTTGACACCAAGTGCCACTGCTACAATCTATTACACTCTAGATGGTAGTACACCTACCACATCCAGTACAAAGTACACTGCACCAATATCAATTGGTTCTACTAAAACTCTCAAGTACTTTGCCAAAAGCTCTCTGCAGACAAGTGTTGTCTATACCCAAGCCTATGTTGTTGACACTATCCTGCCAACTGCTATAATTTCATCTCCAGCCAATAACGCTAATCTCCCGGTGAATGTCCCAATAGCTGTTAGTGGTTCTGCATCTGACGCAAGTGGTCTGGCATCTGTGTTGGTAAAGATGGACGCAGATCCTGCCTCATACAGTCCTGTCACTCCAAAAGCACCAGGTGACTATTCATCATGGACAACATCTAAAACATTTACAACTACAGGAGCTCACTCTCTGACAGTAAGAGCAGTTGACAATGCCCTAAACATTTACTATTTCACAGTTAATGTAAATGTCATTGTAGATACCACTCCTCCAACTATAACTGCAAATCCTGCAGGAGGTGCTTTTACG
>CAZHDX010000039.1:0-205 GCA_964531195.1 uncultured Nitrosopumilaceae archaeon | reverse complement strand
AGTAAGAGCAGTTGACAATGCCCTAAACATTTACTATTTCACAGTTAATGTAAATATTCAATAGCTGTAATTTTTGCCTGTAAGAATGTGATTGTTTTAATCTTTTTTCAATAAATTCATTTTTTGTTAGTTTATAAATAAAGCCAATGGAGGGATTTGGACCCTCGACCTTCTGATTACAAGTCAGATGCTCTAGCCAGGCTGA
>CAZHDX010000038.1:6498-11295 GCA_964531195.1 uncultured Nitrosopumilaceae archaeon | reverse complement strand
CTGGTCAAGCAATCTCGATCCATCCCAAAAATGGGCTCAGATATCTGATGCAATGCAAAATAAATATAATAACATGTCAGAGACCGATAAAAACACATTATTCGATAAAATCTCGAAAACGTTAGGTGAGTACGATGTCAAGTCAGAGCAAGACTATAGGCAAACAGTAATTGAAAAATTCGCTATCAATAATGGAACTGTATCATATGTAACAAAAGGTGAGGTTTCAGGGTATTTACTTAACCAATACTCAATAGATGAGTATGAGCAAAAATTACGAATTGCCACAACTACAGAATATTATAGATCTAAGGGAATTGCCACTTCAAACAATGTCTATATCTTAGATAACTCTCTCAAAATTGTGGGGAGCATAGAAAACATTGCTTCTGACGAATCAATTTATGCTGCCAGATTTATGGGAGAAAGACTTTATCTTGTAACATACCAAAGAGTAGACCCGTTTTTTGTAATTGACCTCGCAACAGACACTCCTAAGATCTTGGGCTCATTAAAAATTCCAGGATATTCAAGCTATTTGCATCCATATGATGACAACCACATCATCGGAATAGGAAAAGAAACTAAACAAAACGAATATGGAGGAATGATTCCGCTAGGAGTAAAAGTAGCTTTGTTTGACGTTACCGATGTTACAAAACCCATAACAATTGATAATTATACTATTGGCGGACAAGGAACGGATTCTGATGTATTAAACGATCCCAAGGCACTTCTTTTTAACAAAGAAAAAAACATTCTTTCGATTCCCATATCTCAACAATATTATGGTGTACCCATTCCTGTGGAAGGAGGGGATGGTGTGAGCAATCCAGCTTCAACAGTAGGCGGAACAAATACACCAGAAGACATAGTACCGCCACGTCCTTATCTGTCGAATAATTGGAAAGGCTTTTACATATTTGGAGTAGATCCATCAAAAGGAATTACCTTAAAGGGAATTGTGGAACACTATAACGGTACAAACTATGATTACAGTATCGGAAGCAGATCATTTTACATTGACAACTCGTTGTATACTGTAACACCTGGCATTATGAAGATAAATGATCTTGAAAATATAAAAAACGAGATAAACCAAATAACGTTTGAAAACACAGGGCAGATAATCAAGTACATGAAATAATACTATTTTTCAAATTTCTTTGAACATAATATAGCAGCAATTACAGAAATGATGATGACAAAATCTGCAAGAGGACCAAACTCGGGTGTTGACTCTTTTGAAATTTTATCTGGTCTAGGTCCCATTGTATTAGTTATTGTTTGATCTTTTGAATAAGTGAAAGAAACTGTTATAGCATCATCTCCAGATGCGGCTAAGAATCCATCCGTTGGTCCACAGACAGGAGAACAAATGGACGTAGTGCCTGATAAAATCACATAACCTGTAAATACTCCAGTATCTGGACCTGTTTCGACTAGTTTGTAAGGAATACTACTTTCTCTTGTAGAAATGATTATTCTGTTCTCAGGATCTTCACCTATTGTATCTAAGGCATAAGGATTTGAATTAAAATCCGCTGCATGAATATCGATGTGTACTAAGGAAGTAGGTGAAGATGAATCTCTATAAATCACAATAGGTGACCCATTGTAATTCATATTATCCTGAATTGATATTGACGCAGCTTTTGCATCAAAATTGCTTACAAATAGCAAATTTAAGATTAGAGACAACATAATCAGATATACTTTTTTTGTATATGGAATCGTTAGTGTTATGATAATTTTATAATATAAAGGGTTTTAAAATTATTTCAAAATCCAGTTCTAATTAAAACCAGATATAGATACAGAAATGAAATTAATTCATTTCAAGAAAATGAAACACAAGTCTCTATTCATCGCTATAGCGCTACTTTTCTACGTTAGTTCTAATTAATTCAATTTGTCTCGAGGTGTGACTTGAAATATCTTTGTGTAATATTGCGTGATCTTCTTGTTTGAAAGTTAAGTTACATCTATAACATTTCCAAGCAGTCATACTCATAGTATATTATCAAAATTTTTATATATAAAATCCGCGTATCTTTCGTACTTTTCATTTTATCATGGTCATAAAATGTCAAAGCATATTTTAATACCGTCAGCTAATCGAAATAAAATGACTTCATTTAAACAGGGACGATGGGATTTATCCGAACTTGTGATTGACCCAAAAGGACGGCGATTTAGAAAACAGCTTGAAGAAATAGAATCAGAGGTAAGAAAATTCGAGACGAAGAAAACTGAGCTCAAACCACATATCACTACTGCAAAATTTACCAAAATACTAAGTAATTTAGAAGAATTATCGGAAAAAGTTAGCATAGTTGGAGGTTATGCCTCACTAGAATATTCATCAGATACACAATCAGATGAGGCAACCACTTTGCTGTCTAAAATGACAAAACTTGGAGCACAGATAGAAAATCGAACTTTGTTTTTTGACCAATGGTGGAAAAAAAAAATAGATGAAAAAAATGCGAATCGGTTAACAAGATCATCAGGAGAATTAGCAGAATTTTTAAGATTTAAACGACTTTTGGCAAAATATTCTCTTTCCGAGTCGGAGGAAAAGATAATTAACACTTTGGATGTTACAGGCAGCACAGCACTGGTTAAAATCTATGATAAAATCACAAATGCTTTCAAGTTTGTAGTAAAAATAGATGGAAAAACTAGAAAATATAATAGAGAGGAGCTTAGTTTACTAGTCCGAAATCCGAAACCAAAAACAAGGGAAATTGCATATAGGTCTCTTTTATCAAAATATGACGATCAAAAAGGTGTTCTTGGCGAGATTTATCAAAATCTCGTACAAAATTGGGGGGATGAAAGTATCGAAATTAGAGGATATTCTTCTCCAATTTCTGTCAGAAACATTGCTAATGATGTAGATGATGCTACTGTAGATTCCCTTCTAACCGTCTGCAAAAAAAACGCCCATATATTTCAAAAATTCTTTTTGCAAAAGGCAAAGATCCTAGGAATAAAAAAACTAAGACGTTATGACATTTATGCACCTTCACTAAAAATAAAACAAAGGTCCTTCAAATATGATCAAGCTATAAAGATAATATTACAAACACTAGATGGATTTAACCCAACACTAGCAGAATTTGCAAAGAAAGTTTTTGTACAAAATCATGTGGATTCATCGATAAGAGAAGGAAAAAGAAGCGGCGCATTTTGTAGCACAATATCACCAAAATTAACCCCTTATGTTCTAGTAAATTTTAAAGGAAGATTACAAGACATTTTTACTTTAGCACATGAATTAGGCCATGCCATACATAGCATTGCCGCATCAAATAAATCAATTTTCGTTGCAGAAGCACCATTACCTTTAGCTGAAACTGCATCAACATTTTCTGAGATGCTACTATTCAACAAGATTTTAGATACGGTTACAGATTATGAAAAAAGATCAATACTAACGGAACACATAGATGACCTTTATTCTACGATATCCAGACAAGCATTCTTCACTCTGTTTGAAATTGCAGCGCATAAAAAAATTGGAGAAAGCGCTACAATAGATGACATTTCAAAAGAATACATGAAAACACTTAACAGTCAGTTTGGGAATTCCATAAATATCTCAAGCGATTTTGCAGTAGAATGGAGTTGTATTCCACACTTTTACCACTCTCCTTTTTACTGTTATTCATATTCTTTTGGGAACTTACTTGCATTATCGTTTTTCCAGAGATACAAAAAAGAAGGAAGTGATTTTGCATCAACATATATCAAAATCCTTGCTGCAGGAGGATCAAAGAAGCCAGAAAATCTTCTAAGAGAGCACGGCATTGAGATCTCTTCAGAGCAATTTTGGCAAGATGGTTTTGACTACATCGCAAATCAAGTCAACTTGCTTTCAAAACTAAATTAAAATCGCCTAGCAGCCAAGCGCCCCCAGCTGCTAGGCATGTTCCCCTACGGTTTGAACCGATGTCATACATTTTCAGTATAAATTACCATTTAAACTATTGGAATAGTCCTTTCTAACAAAAATTTTTGCAATCTAACTAATTATTATTAATGATGAGCTAGAACTTGAGGCGTGTATACTGTTCCCACTGTAACTTGCAGTAATTGTGAAGCTAGTTGGTCCTGTAATAGATGGTTTGTATGTTGTTGAACATGAACCAAATGCAAGCATACAAGATGATGGAGAAAATGTTCCACCTGCACCATTATCACTAAAAGTAACAATGCCAGAAACCGTCCTAGGTGAATTGCTGTTGTCAAATGTGCTTACACTAAAAAATATGAATTTCCCTAAATTCGATATCACACGATTTGGTGTAATAGTGGTTATAGTAGAATGAACAGAGCTAATAGTTCCTTGACCTGTACCACTGCTAATTGTATGAGATAGATCTCCCCCATAGTTTGCAGTGATTGTTAGAGTAGACGAAAGGGAGCTTGGCGTATACGTAACAGTACAAGATCCTGATACCAACGAACAAGATGAGGTAGTAAACAGACCTCCTGCTCCATTGTCACTCCATGTTACGGTGCCAGTAGGAACGTTTGCCGAGTTGGTAATATCAGATACTGACGAAGTAAATGTGATTGGCACACCAGAAGGCATGATGGCAGGATTTGGTGTAACTGCAGTAGCTGTACTATCCAAAGTTATTGTGGGTATTGTTACCACAGATGTACCGCTGCTTGTAACATGACTGGAATCTCCAGAATAACTTGCCGTTAATGTGGCAGATGCAGTACTAGGCGTATACGTAACAGTACAAGATCCTGATACCAACGAACAAGATGAGGTAGTAA